>CAININ010000139.1 GCA_903849265.1 uncultured Acidimicrobiaceae bacterium | reverse complement strand
GACCCATACCAGGTGGTGCTGTGCATCGATCTTGATCGGCAGCGCCGATGCCTTGTGAGCCGTCGTATACGGCGGAGCGGCCAACAGGGCGGAGATGCTCTGGCGAAGCTGGGTACCTGTCGCCGTATCGGTCTTTGCCACCTGCGAGACGCTCGCCCAATAGGGGCTCGTGCCCCCGCATGCGATGAAGAACGCCAGCCAGCGCGCTCCTGATGCGGTGGTCCACAACACGGGGTCGCTGACCGACATCGACCGTCCATCGGTGATGGTCGCGACCGGAGCAGCCGTGGCGTCCGGGCCCGCAAAGAGCTGCGTGCCCGTAGGCAGCGAGTAGCCGTAGACCAGGCCGGTCCCACCATGGGCCTTGATTTGACCGAGGGCTGCGGCTCCTGCCTGGTCAGGGGAGAACGGCGCGAAGCGCGGATCGATCCCGGTGGTCGCCCCGGGGGGGATCGAACCGTTCGGAGCGTAGGTGCAGCCCTGCACCGTGATGTCCGGAGGGCTGACCAGACGAGGGCCTGTGGGGGTGGCGCTCGATGAAGCTGGGCTACTCGAGCACGCCGCCGCAATCAGCGAAAGACCCAGCAGCGCGGCCAGAGCCATCATCGGGGATCGTCGTCGTCGATGCGTCGGCGCCGTCGTCCGTCGGCTCGCGCCCACGAAACGATCGCTGTCGGCGGTCCGGGTGGTCAATTGGGTCGAAGTCATTTGGGGCGGAGCTCCCGTGCGTGTCGTTCGGTCCAGGTACAGGCATGCCTGCGCCGATTCGGTGGTGGACCCGACGGGCTCCATGCGGGCCTCGGGCCACCTGAGGACCAAGTTCTGCCATGCACGAGCGGCGGTGTCAACGCGGGAACCCGAGATTCCGGCGGGGTCCACCAAACGATCACCGTCCGGTAACCCTGCGGTCAGATCGAGGTCGCCGTGCGGTCGCCAAGGGAGTCCGGACCGGCTGCAGCCGTTCGGGACCCTAGGGTTGCGGGCATGCACCTGACGTCACGATCGATCCGCCGAGTCCTCGTCCTCGTCCTGTTGCTCGCCGTGGCCGCGCTGGTCGGCCGGAAGTTGGCCGGACCAGGAACAGCAACAGGTTCCTTCGTCCCCGCCATCGGCGGCGATACCTGGCCGCCCGTACCGGTCAAGGACGTCCGCCCGGCCTGATCGGGGCTGCGTTACCGGTCGACTCAGGCCGTGGACCCCGCTCGCTGCCTGGGCGGCCGGGCCAAGGCTGCCCTCCCGGCTGGGTGGCCGGGTCGTCCGGATCAGATCCGGACGGTGTGCACGTCGCTGATGCCCGGCGCGTCGCGCAAGGCGTGCAGCGCGTCGTCCGGGATCTGCCCGTCGGTGGACAGGACCATGAGCGCGGTGTTGCCGGTGGCCGAGGGGCCGACCGCCATCGACGAGATCGAGACATCTGCGTTGCCGAGGATCGTCCCGACGACGCCGATCATGCCCGGACGATCGTCGTTGCGAACCACGACCATGTTGGGGGCCGGAGGCACCTCGACGGTGTGGTCGTCCACCATGACGATGCGGGGCTCGGCCCGGGGCCCGGCCAGCGTGCCGGCCACGGCGTGGTCGGCGCTGCGCAAGGTGATCAGGTTGACGAAGTCGTGGGCGGTGACGGTCGATACCTCGCGCACCTCGAGGCCGCGCTCGGCTGCCATCTGCGGGGCGTTGACGTAGGAGACCGGCTCTGTGGTCCCCTCGGCAAACAGGCCCTTGAGGACCGACAAGGTCAAGATGCCGGTACCGGCGCCGGCGAGGCCGCCCTGGTACTCGACCTCGAGAGAGTCAGGCAGGCCGTCTTCCATGCACGCAAGGATCCGGCCCAGCTGCTCGGCCAGCCCCATGAACGGGCGGACCGTCTCGGAGACATCAGTGGCGCTTACGTTGACGGCGAACGGTACGAAGTCTCCGGCCAGGGCCAGGATCACCTGCTCGGCGATCGTCACGCCCGCCTTGTCCTGCGCCTCGGCGGTGGACGCACCGAGGTGGGGGGCGACGATCACAGACGAGAGCTCGAACAGCGGCGACTCGGTCGTCGGCTCCTTGGCGAAGACATCGAGGCCGGCACCTTGCACCGGGCCGTTGCGGATGGCGTCGGCCAGCGCATCCTCGTCGACGATCCCGCCGCGGGCGGTGTTGATGATCCGGATCCCGGGCTTGGCCTTGGCCAGCACGTCTGCCCCGATGAGGCCGAGGGTCTCCTTGTTCTTCGGGAGGTGGACGGTGACGAAGTCGGACTCGGCCATCAGTTGCTCCAAGTCCATCAGCTCCACGCCCATGTGACGGGCCCGGTCAGCGGAGACGAAGGGGTCGTAGGCCACGAGGCGCATGCCGAAGGCGAGGGCCCGCTGTGCCACAAGGGCGCCGACCCGGCCGAGGCCGACCACGCCGAGGGTCTTGCCGTGGAGCTCGACGCCTTCCCACTTCGACCGTTCCCACTTGCCCGCGACCAAGGCGGCGTGCGCCTGGGGGATGTTGCGGGCTTGGGCTAGGAGCAGAGCCATGGCCTGCTCGGCCGCAGACAGGATGTTCGACTGGGGGGCGTTGACGACCATGACGCCGCGTTCGGTGGCGGCAGCGACATCGACGTTGTCGAGGCCGATCCCGGCCCGTCCGACTACGACCAGGTCGGTTCCGGCGGCCAGCACCTCGGGGGTGACCGTGGTGGCCGAGCGGATGACCAGGGCGTTCGCCCCGACGATGGCCTCGACCAGCTGCTCAGGGGTCAGGCCGAGTTGGACATCTACCTCATGGCCGGCCTCGGCCATGAGGTCCAGGCCCGGCTGAGCCAGCTGTTCGGTGACGAGGACCCTACCCATTGTGTTCCTTTCGATTGCAGATCTGTTGTCGGCGTAGTGGCAAGCACTGCCGCCGGAGCGCACAAGGCTAGGCGCCTGTGCGGAACGTCCGTCCGGACAGCATGGCTGTCCGGACGCCCTGTCGGCCAACCGGGGTTCCCCGGCTGGGGGTTTAGTCGTCGGTGAAGAGCGCGGCCAGGCGCGACACGCCTTCGGCCAGGTCGTCGTCCCCCAAGGCGTAGGACATGCGGAAGTGGCCCGGCGAGCCGAAGGCCTCTCCAGGGACGACGGCCACCTTGGCCACGTCGATGGCCAGGTCTGCCAGTTCGGCACTGGTGGAGCACGTCCGGCCCCCGAAGGATCGACCGTAGAGCCCGGTCACCGAGGGGAAGGCGTAGAAGGCCCCCTCGGGCAGCGGGCACTCGATGCCGTCGATCTCGTTGAGCATCCGGTACATGGTGTGACGCCGCCGGTCGAAAGCGGTCCGCATCATCTCGACAGCTTCGAGGTCGCCGGTGACGGCAGCCAGGGCCGCCCGCTGCGACACGTTTGCCACGTTGGAGGTCTCGTGCGACTGCAGGTTGACGGCAGCCGCGATGACATCGGACGGGCCGAGCATCCAGCCCACCCGCCAGCCCGTCATGGCATACGTCTTCGCCACTCCATTGACCACGATGCAGGTGTCAGCGAGCTCGGGCACGACGACGGGCATCGAGTGGTGCTCGGCATCGCCGTAGACGAGGTGTTCGTAGATCTCATCGGTGACGACCCAGATCCCGTGCTCCACAGCCCATCGGCCGATCGCCTCGATCTCGGCCAACGGGTAGACGGCGCCGGTGGGGTTGGACGGCGATACGAACACCAGCACCTTGGTGCGGGGTGTCCGGGCGGCCTCGAGCTGGGCGACCGACACCCGGAACCCGCTGGTGACGTCGGTCTGGACGACCACCGGTACGCCGCCGGCCAGGGCGATCGACTCGGGGTAGGTGGTCCAGAAGGGGGCGGGCAGGAGGACCTCGTCGCCTGGGTCGCAGAGGACGGCAAAGGCGTTGGCCACCGCCTGCTTCCCGCCGTTGGTCACCAGGACCTGGGAGGCAGCGATCTGGAGTCCCGAGTCACGCAAACTCTTTGCCGCGATGGCCTCGCGCAGTTCAGGTAGCCCAGCGGTGGGCGAGTAACGGTGGTTCTTCGGGTCGCGGCAGGCCGCCTCCGCCGCAGCCACGATGGCATCGGGCGTCGGGAAGTCGGGCTCGCCGGCTCCGAAGCCGATGACGTTCTCCCCTTGGGCCTGGAGCGCCTTCGCCTTGGCGTCGACGGCAAGTGTGGCCGAGGGGGCAACGGCGGCGATCCGGGCCGAGATCCGGTTGCCGGTCGTGCCTGCTCCCCGTGCTGACGACGAGCCGGTTTCTGTCTGCTGGGCCATGGGTGCCATGATTCCATACGTGACCGACACCCCTGACATCCGGATTCCCGCCAATCTCCTCCCCACCGACGGACGCTTCGGCGCCGGCCCCTCCAAGGTGCGCCCCGAGGCCATCGCCGCCTTGGCTGCCGCAGCACCCTCCTATCTGGGCACCAGTCACCGCCAAAAGACGGTGAAGTCCGTGGTCGGAAGCTTGCGGGCCGGACTCGCGTCGCTGTTCTCCCTCCCCGATGGCTACGAGGTCGTGCTCGGCAACGGAGGCACCACCTGCTTCTGGGACGCCGCCACCTTCGGCCTGATCGAGACCAAGAGCCAGCACCTGAGCTTCGGTGAATTCTCCTCCAAGTTCGCCACCGCCGCAGCCCAGGCACCGCACCTCGGTGACCCCGAGATCATCAAGGCCGACGTCGGGACCCACCCGTTGCCTGTGGCCCGTGACGACATCGACCTCTACGCGCTTACCCACAACGAGACGTCGACCGGCGTGATGATGCCGATCCTGCGGCCCGAGGGAGCGGCCCTCCCGGCCGACGGTGGCGGTCTGGTGGCCGTCGACGCCACGTCGGGCGCCGGCGGGCTGGCCGTCGACCCGGCGGAGTTCGACGCCTACTACTTCGCTCCCCAGAAGTGCTTCGGCTCCGACGGCGGCCTGTGGGTCTCCCTGCTTTCGCCCGCCGCCGTCGAGCGCATCGGGACCATTGCTGCCACCGGCCGCTGGGTGCCGGCCTCGATGGACCTCACCATCGCCCTCGACAACTCGAGGCTCGACCAGACCTACAACACCCCGGCGCTGGCGACGATCTTCCTCTTCGACGATCAGGTGCGGTGGTTCAACGACAATGGAGGCCTCGAGTTCTCCGCTGGCCGCAGCGCACGTTCGGCCGAAATCCTCTACACCTGGGCCGAGAACTCCGGCTTCACCACGCCGTTCGTCGCCCGGGAGCAGGACCGGAGCAACGTCATCGGGACTATCGACTTCGACGACTCGATCGACGCTGCGGTCGTGGCCGCAGTGCTGCGGGCCAACGGCATCGTCGACACCGAGCCTTACCGCAAGCTCGGTCGCAACCAGCTCCGCATCGCCATGTTCCCGGCCATTGATCCCGAGGACATCGCCGCGCTGTGTGCCTGCATCACCCACGTCGTGGGTGCCCTGGCTCAGTAGGGATGGCCGAGTCCGGTCGGATGGCAACGGCGACGGCGCAGCTTGTGCTCGCCGGACCCTGACCCGGCCGGGCCAATTGGCCGTCCGGGCGACTGCCGCTGGTGTCAGGGGGAGTTGTATCGTGCCCTCGTGACTCCTTCGACCTCCCCCCTGCTCCGCATCCGCCGCCGAACGACGACCGCCTTACTCCTCGGGTCCGTCGCCGCCATCACCCTGGGCGCCTGCTCGACATCGTCCACATCGGCCACCACCACGACCCGGCCTACTGCCGCGGCCAAGACGTCGGTCTGCCGGTTGATCACGCCGGCTCAGGTCGGAACAGCACTGGGCCGGACCGTCAACGCCGCCAGCGCCACCACCCGTGCCAAGTCGACTACGTGCACCTACTCGGCCGCGTCCAAGTCCGATGCCGTCCTGATCGTGTTCCACGGCGGGGTGAGTCAGTCCGATGCCGCCAGCCAGCAGGCGTCGTTGGCCATCTCCCACGGCTCCACCACAGATGTGTCCGGACCCGGGTTCACGGCCTACTACTTCACGACTCCGACGACCGGAGGCACGGTGACCACGCTGGTGACCCTGGTCGGCCAGACCCAGGTGGCCATCAACTCCACCGCTTCGCTCAACCAAGAAGAGGCGCTCGCCACGCAGATCTTCGACACCCTGCAGGCTCAGACCACCTCGTCCAGCACCACGAGCCCGACGGCTCCCTCGACTACCACTTCGACTCACCCGTAGCGGGCGGACCGGGCGAGGCGGATTGGGCGGGGCGCCCCACCGGAGACGGCAGCGGCCCCGCCGACGAATCGACGGGGCCGCAGCCTGAAACCTGACGCTTGATGATGTGGGCCATAGGACCCCGGCGGGTCAGCCCCCAGAGATGTCCTGGACCTTCTGCTTGCCAGCGGTCACGAACGGCATCATGTCGCGGAGCTCCGCACCCACAGTTTCGATCTGGTGCTCCTGGCCGGCCTTCTTCAACGCGGTGTAGTTGGGGCGACCTGCAGCGTTCTCGGCCACCCACTCGGCCGCGAACCGGCCGTCCTGGATCTCGTCGAGGATCCGGCGCATCTCGTCCTTGACGGACTGATTGATGACACGCGGCCCACGGGTCAGGTCGCCATACTCG
>CAININ010000138.1 GCA_903849265.1 uncultured Acidimicrobiaceae bacterium | reverse complement strand
TCTCGCTGCCGCTGCGCGAGCACATCGACGAGCCGGTGCAGGAACAGCTGATCGTCGAGCTCTACTCCAAGTAGTCACTACCGGCATCCGCCGGACGCACCATCGCACCACCCAGCACCGACCGAAACCGAACCTGCGCCCCATCTGCAGAGGAGCCACACACGCATGCTCATCATCCAGCGCCCCACCGTCGAAGCAATCGGCGAAGAAGAGGACAACCGTCAGAAGTTCGCGGTCGGACCCCTCGACCCGGGATTCGGGCACACCCTCGGCAACTCGCTGCGCCGCACGCTTCTGTCGTCGATCCCCGGTGCCTCTATCACCCAGGTCCGGTTCGACGAGGCCCTCCATGAGTTCACGACCCTGCCGGGCGTGAAGGAGGATGTCACCGACATCATCTTGAACCTGAAGGACCTCCTGTTCCGGGTCCACAGCGACGAGCCGGTGACGATCCGCCTCGACAAGCGCGGCGCTGGTGCAGCGACGGCTGGCGACCTGCAGCTCAGCTCGGACGTCGAAGTCCTCAGCCCTACCCAGCACATCGCCTCCCTCAACGCCAAGGGCCACATCGCCGTGGACCTGACCGTCGAGCGTGGCCGTGGCTACCTCTCCGCCGACAAGAACAAGGGCACCGGCGCCATCGGCGTCATCCCGGTCGACGCCATCTTCTCGCCCGTCCGCCGCGTGGCCTTCACGGTCGAGCCGGTCCGGGTGGAGCAGTCGACCGACTTCGACCGCCTGGTACTCGAGATCGAGACCGACGGATCGCTGACCCCTCGTGAGGCCCTGGCTTCCGCAGGCGACACGCTCCGTACCTTGGTCGGCCTGGTGGCAGACCTCGAGGACGAGCCCATGGGCCTCGAGCTCGGCGAGATCGGCACTGTCGGTACCGGTTCACCCGACCTCGACCTGCGCATCGAAGACCTCGACCTCACCGAGCGCCCCCGCAACTGCCTCAAGCGGGCGCAGATCAACACCATCGGCGAGCTGGTCGACCGGACGCTCGATGATCTCCTCAACATCACCAACTTCGGGCAGAAGTCGCTCGATGAGGTGCTCCAGAAGCTCGACGAGCGGGGCCTGTCCCTGCGTGTCAAGGACTGAGGTCCCCTTATGCTCGGTACTCCCAAGAAGGGCCGTCGCTTCGGCGGCAGCTCCGCACACCAGAAGGCCATGATGGGCAACCTGGTTGCCTCGTTGATCGCCGCCGAATACCTCGTAACGACCGAGGCCAAGGCCAAGGCGCTCCGGCCGATCGCGGAGAAGGTGATCACGGCTGCAGGAAAGGGCGGAGTCGCCCGCCAGCGCAACGTGGTCGGATTCATCCGCGACAAGGACATGGCCCACAAGCTGTTCGCCGAGATCGGCCCCCGCTATGCGGATCGCCCGGGCGGCTACACGCGGATCCTCAAGTTGGGCAACCGTCAGGGAGACAACGCCCCGATGGCCCGCATCGAACTGGTGTGAGCACGCCCCCCGATACCGGGGGACGTACCACCGTCGAGGGTGACGATCCCCGGCAGGCCACCGTCCGGTGGCGCCTCCGTGTCGCCTACGACGGGACGGGCTATCACGGGTTCGCCGCCCAGGAGGGACTGTCGACGGTGGCGGGCACCCTTGCGGCCGCACTGTCCCGTGTCGCTCGTACCCCGATAACCCTGACCTGCGCCGGCCGCACAGATGCCGGCGTGCACGCGCTCGACCAGATGGTCCACTTCGACGTCCCGACCTCGCTGTCGGCGGCCCTGGACCCTGCAGCGCTCCTCAAGTCGTGCAACAGCCAGATCGGCCCGTCGATCGTGGTGCGTTCGGCGGAGATCGCCCCGGACGGTTTCGACGCCCGGCACTCGGCCACGGCGCGCCGGTACCGCTACCTGGTCGTCAACGCGCCCGTGGCGGACCCCCTGCTGGCTCGGCTGACGTGGCATGTGCCTGACGCCCTCGACCTTCGGGCGATGATGACCGCAGCCGACGCCCTGCTGGGCGAGCACGACTTCCGAGCCTTCTGCCGCCGGGTACCCGGCACTACGGCCGAAGACCCGATCCCACGACGCGTGGTGGATGCCCGCTGGACGCGCCTCGACGGCCGGCCCACCGGGGCACGCACGGCCGGGACCTCGGACCTCGAGGGGCGGAGCGCGTCGACGGGGCCATCGCTGGCCCCCGTCGTCGGCGATCTGCTTGCCTTCGAGATCGAGGCAAACGCCTTCTGCCATCAGATGGTCCGCTCCTTGGTAGGGACCCTCGTCGAGGTGGGCCGGGGGCGCAAGCGTCCCTCGGACATGCTTCATATCCTCCGTTCTGCGGATCGAGCCCAGGCCGGCCAGCCCGCCCCGCCCCAGGGTCTGACCCTCATGGCGGTCCGCTACTGACTAGCGGCTTGCCCGCGCCCTCTCATCCGACCTAGTGTGGGAGGTCGCCGGGTGGGTCCCCGGCCGGTTCCGGGCGAACGCCCGCTCCAGCCGGCCAGCCACTCCCGAGGCCCCGCACCCGCAGGTGCCCGGACACCCAGCACCATCGAAGAAGGAAATCCCTTGCGTACGTTCTCTCCTAAGCCCGCTGACATCACCAGGACCTGGCACATCGTCGATGCCGACGGCCTCGTGCTCGGACGCCTGTCGACCGTGGTTGCTGCCATCCTGCGCGGCAAGCACAAGCCGACCTTCGCCCCTCACGTCGACATGGGCGACCACGTCATCGTGATCAATGCCGACAAGGTGGTCCTCACTTCCGGCAAGGCCGACCTCAAGATCTCCTACCGCCACTCCGGCTATCCGGGCGGGCTGACGGCCACGACCTATGCCGACCTGATGGTCGACCGGGCCGACGATGTCGTCCGCGACGCCATCCGGGGCATGCTCCCGAAGAACCGTCTGGGCCGCCAGATGGGCACCAAGCTCAAGGTCTACCGCGGCGAGGAGCATCCCCACGTCGCCCAGGCTCCCGTCCCGTTGGAGATTCCGGGAGCACGCCGCACGGCGTCCGCCCGTAGCGGCGCCTGAGCCGACGCACCGTACCGATCTCCCGACACGCACCTAGCACCAAGCGAAGGAACCACCAGTGACTGCCCCCATCTGCCAGACCACCGGACGCCGCAAGCAGGCCGTCGCACGAGTGCGCTTCCGCACCGGCGAGGGAGCCATCACCTGCAACGGCCACACGTTCGAGGAGTACTTCACCTCGGCCACCCACCGAATGATCGTCACCGAGCCGCTCCGCCTGACCGAGACCACCGAGTCGTGGGACATCGACGTCACCATCGACGGCGGCGGCGTGTCGGGCCAGGCCGGAGCCTTCCGCCTCGGAATCGCCCGTGCCCTGTGCGAGCTCGATCCCGAGCTGCGCGGCGCACTGAAGAAGGCCGGATTCCTCACCCGTGACTCACGGGAGAAGGAGTCCAAGAAGTACGGCCTCAAGAAGGCACGTAAGGCGCCGCAGTACTCGAAGCGGTAGGTCTGGTGCCCCGAACCTGGTTCGGCACCGATGGAGTACGAGGCAGCGCCAACACCGAGCTCACGCCCGAGTTGGTCATGGCTCTGGGACGCGCCGTCGCGCGGACCATCACTGCCACCACATTCCTGATCGGTCGAGACACACGGAAGTCCGGGCCCATGCTGCAGGCCGCCTTGGGTGCGGGACTGGCCAGCGAGGGCGCTGACGTCGTCGACGTGGGCGTCCTGCCCACTCCGGCGCTGGCGTGGCTGTCCGTCAAGAGAGACTTGCCCGCCGTCGTCATCTCGGCATCGCACAATCCGTTCGGCGACAACGGCATCAAGCTGTTCGGCGCGGGGGGGATAAAGCTCACCATGGACCTCGAGCAGTCCATCGAGGATGAGCTGCACCGGGTCCTCGATCCCGGGGTGAAGGGTCCCCGGCCGCTCGAGGGCCATGGGGTAGGAACGATCCGGACCGAAGATGACCTCGGCGGCCCGTACGTCGAGTACCTCCTCGGCGCGCTCGACGGACGGACGTTGGATGGCATGCGGGTCGTCGTCGACAGTGCCAACGGGAGCGCTTCTGCGCTGGCCGCTCACCTGTTCGAGTCGGCAGGCGCCGAAGTCATCGCCATCGGGTGCGACCCCGACGGAACCAACATCACCGCCGGCTGCGGCTCGACGGCCACCGAGCTGCTGTCGAGTGCGGTCGTCGAACACGGAGCCCACCTCGGGCTGGCCCTCGATGGCGACACCGACCGGCTGCTGGCCGTCGACGAGACCGGAACGCTCGTCGACGGGGACTCGCTCCT
>CAININ010000137.1 GCA_903849265.1 uncultured Acidimicrobiaceae bacterium | reverse complement strand
CTGTGCCGCGAGGCCGAGCACCGCATCGGGGTGCCGGTCGGGCTCATGGACCCCCTGGTGTGTGCGGCCGGCCGTGCCGGACACGCGCTGCGTATCGACTTCGCCACCGAAGAGACCAGTCAGGTGGCACTCCCTCGCTCGGCTGAGTTCCTCGTCGTCGACTCGGAACAGCGACGCGACCTCCGCACGTCCGCCTACGCCGCCCGTGTGGCTGAGTGCGAGGCGGCGGCGGCCATCATCGGCCCATTGGGCCTGGCCGGACCTGACGACTTGTTGGGACTGCGGGATCCGCTCCTACGCCGACGGGCCCGCCACGTCGTGTCCGAGTGCGGTCGGGTGGACGCATTCGCGCACGCGCTCCTCGAGGACGATCTCCGCGCCGCCGGGCAGCAGATGAACGCCAGCCACTCGAGCCTGGCCGACGACTTCGCCGTGTCCACTCCCGAACTCGATGCACTGGTCGGGTCCCTACGCAGCCACCCGGGAGTCTTCGGGGCCCGCATGACCGGTGCCGGATTCGGGGGATGCGTTGTCGTGCTGGCCGAGCCCGGGGCGCTGGATCCTTCGTCGCTAGGCCACCCCGCCTGGCGGGTTGCAGCCATGGACGGAACCGTCACCGCCCGGTCGCCAGAAGCTGCCTGACCGCACGGAGCCCGCGCAGGGCACCGGTATTTGCGTGATGCGGATTCAGCCCCATGCACCTCGGCCGTACTCGCCACGGCTGGGCGGTGGAACCAACCTCCGGGTGATGATCCGGGCCAGGATCGCCGGTTTGCGAGCATCCTCGATCCGGTGCAGGACCCCCTCGTCCCAAACGACGACGTCGATGGCCCCGGTTCCGAACAGACGACGGATCAAGCCTTGATCGACCACCACGCGTTCGATCGAATCCAAGGGGATGTCGATCTGGTTGCCGCGAGCTGCGCCCCACTGGTCGATGATCCGATAGGACGTCACCAGGAGCCAGGATCTGCGCCAGCGTACGAACCGGACAGCCAGCCAGGTGCACGGTACGGCCACCGCGATGCCCTCGACCCAGTGCAGAGTCACCGACGTGTGCGGGATCGCCACATCGAGGGCGATCCCGAGACCCACGGCCACCAGGGATACGACCAGTGGCCCGGTCAGGAACGCCCAGTGGGGCCTGACGTCGACCAGGACCTCTTCACCCGAAAGCAGCGGTGGTCGGCGTGTGGACAATCGTCAGCCGAGCGCAGATGCGGGCAAGGCCGCGAATGCGAGGGGACGGTCGGTCGGTGGCACCGGATCAATCTACCGATGCACCGGCACCCCGGAGCGTGACACCCCAGCGGTAGCCTCGACCTTCGTGGAACCACTCACCCCGATGCCCTCGCCTGCGGACGGCAGTCGTTTCGATCGGGCGCTCGCTGGCCTCACGCCTTCCCAGCTGGTGGCGGTGGAGTCCACTGCTCATGCCCTGTGCATCGTGGCCGGGGCGGGATCCGGGAAGACCAGAGTCCTCACGTTGCGCGTCGCCCGACGAATCCGGGACGGCTCGGCGGACGCGGACCACACGGTGGTCTGTACGTTCACCCGCAAGGCGGCCCATGAACTCCGTGACCGTCTCGCCCTCTACGGCGTCACCGTGTCGACCCCGGCCGGCCCGGGCGGGGTCCCTTCATCCGGCGTACGGGCCGGGACGCTCCACCAGCTGGCCCTCACCCTGCTTCGGCGTCGAGCGCTGGATACCGGCCAAGCACCGCCAGCCCTGGTGGAGCACCGCTGGCGGACCCTCGCCGATCTGACGGGCGATCGATCCGTGGCATCAGTTGCCGACACCGAGATCGGATGGGCCAAGGCGCGATGTCTCTCCCCCTCCAGATACGAAGGGGCTGCCCGGGCGGCCGGGCGCCAGACGGAACTTGCCGTCGACCGTGTCATCGAGGTGTTCACCAACTACCAAGACCTGCTCGCTCGACGGAGCCTCCTCGACTTGGATGACGTCTTGCTGCACGCAGCAGACCTCCTGGTCGGCGACGCCACGTTCGCAGAGCAGGCACACTGGCGCTACCGGCATCTGGCCGTCGACGAGTTCCAGGACGTGAACCCGGCGCAGTTCCGCCTGGTGCAGGCAATCATGGGCGAGCGAGCGGATCTGTGCGCAGTGGGCGATCCCAACCAGTCCATCTACGGATGGAACGGCGCCGACCCCGGGCTCTTGAGTGCATTGCCGGATCTGGTGGCCGGCCTCGAGGTCGTGCACCTCGATCGCAATCACCGCTGCACGCCTCAGGTGGTGACTGCAGCCGCCGCAGGGCTGGGGGACGCCGACGTCGTTCCCCCGGGATCGGCAGCCGCCGACGGACCCGTACCCACGCTGACCGCGTTCGACGATGACCGAGCCGAGGCCGAGGCCGTGGCCGAACGCATCATGGCAAGAGCCGAGGCCGGCATGGCGTGGTCCGCTCAGGCGGTGCTGGCCCGGACCCAT
>CAININ010000136.1 GCA_903849265.1 uncultured Acidimicrobiaceae bacterium | reverse complement strand
GGCATCATCATGTAGTCGTCGGCGCTTGTGGCGGGGCGCCTCCATGACCCGTCCTCCGGCCTGTCGCCGAGGCGGCCAGATGAATAGGACGACCCGGGCAACCCGGGCGACCGGAACAACGGTTCACGATGAAAGGGAGTGGCGTGGAACAGCTCAGCGGCCTCGACGCCAGTTTTCTCTACCTGGAGACACCGACGCTGCACATGCACGTGGAGATGGTCACCATCTTCGATCCATCGACCGTGCCGGGCGGCTACTCCTTCGCCAAGATGCAGGCCCAGATCGCCTCGCGGACCCACCAGGCCCCGGTGTTCCGGCGGCTGCTGGTCGAGGTGCCTTTCCGGCTCGGCCATCCGATCTGGGTCGATGACCCCCACTTCGACATCGATTACCACGTACGGCGAACTGCCGTGCCGGCACCCGGCGGCCTGCGCGAACTGGCCGATCTTGCCGGCGATGTCGCAAGCCGACAGCTCGACCGATCTAAACCGCTGTGGGAGATCTGGATCGTCGAAGGTCTCGAGGATGACCGGATCGCCGTCATCGTCAAGATGCACCATTCCACCGTCGACGGGATGTCGGGTGCCGCGCTGCTCTCGGTCCTATTCGACCTCGAGGCCGACCCGGGGCCCGAACCGGAGCCCCCCGCGGCAACGAAGCAGCAGCGGATCCCCTCGAGCGCCGAGCTCGTCAGCGAAGCAATGGCCGCCCGGCTCTTCCGCCCGTTCGAGATGACCCGTGACGTCCTGCGCACCGGTCAGCGCCTGCTCAATGTCCGCCGGGTGCGCAAGGAGCCGGAGCACCGAGCTCCCCAGGCCAAGGCGGCACTCCCCCTGACGGCCCCGCGCACCTCGTTCAACGGGACCCTCACCCGACGGCGCCAGGTCGCCTTTTCCGCCATCGGCCTCGCCGATGTCAAGCGCCTGAAGAACGCCACCGGGACCACGGTGAACGACGTCGTCCTGGCCATCTGCACCGGCGCCCTTCGACGGTTCCTGATCGACGGCGACGAACTTCCCGACAAGCCGCTCGTAGCCGTAGTTCCGGTCTCGGTCGAGCCCGGCGCAGACGCTCCTCGGGGCTCGAACAAGGTGTCGTCGATGTTCGTGCAGCTCCCGGCCCAGCTCGATGAGCCGCTCGATCGGCTGATGGCGATCCGGGAGGGGACCAAGGGGGCGAAGGAGGAGCACCATGCCCTGGGCGCGGACATGCTGGTCAACTGGGCCGAGCACGCCACTCCCAACACCTTCGCCGCAGCAGCCCGGCTCTACAGCCGGATGCGGCTGGCGGACCGCCACCGCCCCATAGCCAACCTGATCATCTCCAACGTCCCCGGTCCCGACTTTCCGCTCTACCTGGCAGGAGCGGAGATGGTGGCCGGGTTTCCCCTCGGCCCCGTGATGGACGGGATCGGCGTCAACATCACCATCATGAGTTACAGGGGTGTCCTCTACTGGGGGATCATCTCGTGTCCCGAGACGATGCCCGGTGTCTGGCAGCTGGCCGCCGACATTCCGCTTGCCCTCGACGAACTGCTGGCCGCCGTCGGCGAGGCGCCGGCCGAGTTCCGCTCTGCCCAGTCGGCAGCAGCCGTCCGGGCATCGGGAGTCAACTCGCCAGCCGTCGGAACCTCGGACTGCGCGGACAGCGCGGACAGCGGACATCTGAGGTAACTGCGGCGGGCCGGCGGGCGCCGCAGTTCGTCAGGCTCCGGCGACGGTCATCGAGGAAGCCCCCGAGCACACCCGGATCGGCTGGCCGAAGGCGCCGCCGTTCGGGGCAAAGGGCAGGACAGTGTCGAGGCCGGTCACCACGAACGCCCCCGTAGCGCCGGGCCCGACCACGATGTCGCTCGGATGGTTGGTGCCGACTGCCCCTGCCCCGTGTCCCGTCGGAAGCGGCACCGGTGCGGACGGCACCCCGGGTGGAACAACAGGGACGGGGACGATCCAGTTGTTCGCTCCGTCTGCAGCGAGGATCCTGGCGCCGTCCGCCGTCAGCGCGATGGCCGTGGGATCTGCGATCCCGAACTGGTCGAAGCTGCTGGCGGCACCTACGGCGCCGGTGGCTGCGGTGATTGGCACGAGCCGGCCGCCGAAGTCAGCGCCGCCCTGCCCAGCCACGTAGACGGTGGTCCCGTCAGCGGAGACAACAAGTCCGTGTGGCGACGACACCGAGGAGACGCTGAGCCCAGTCGGAATCAACGGCCCCGCGGTGGCGGTCGCCGTGTTCACGGGAACGACTCCACCGGGTACGAGCACGTAGAGCATCGACGACGTCGGACTGAGGGCCATGCCGAACACCGTCTTGCCGGAGCCGAGGTCGAGCGGGGTGCCGACGGCCCCGGACGAGACAGAGACCGGCACGATCGTCGTCCCGCTCGCAGCCAGCACGGTCTTCCCATCGTGCATCACCACCACCGCGTGCGTTCCTCCGTGTCCGGGCAGGGCGATCGGGCGACCGGCGCGCTGACTGGCGAGGTCGATGGGGACCACGACATCACGGGTGGTCCCGTTAGTTGGTGCGTCCCTAGTCACCACGAAGGCGATCCGCCCGTCCGGGGATGTCGTGATGGCGAAACTCCCCAGTGGTGGCGTCCCCGCGATCGGGAGACGGATCGGCGCTTCGGGCGTGCGCGTATCCAGAGCAACCGGTGTCACCGAGTTCGGACACACCACGTATCCGACCTCCGCTCGAGGGGAGCGCCCGGCGCCGGGCACAGGGGCGGAACCAGGGGCAGGCACGATCGCGCACGCGGCGAGTGCTGGCGACAGAAGTGCCGCAACGACCAGAGCCGCCGGCCAACGCGGCCGGACCGGGCTCAGCATCGGTGTCGGGTGCGTCCGGGAGGCATCCATACGTGGCCCCGACCCTAGCGATGCTGACGGCGTCCATCGGATGCGCGCCGCCTCGCCCGTCGTTCAATCCACCCGCGCTACTGACGGATCTGACAGCCGGCGGGCATGGGCGGCCACCGCGGTCAGGCCATCGTCGAGCGATGTGGGCACGATGCCGAACTCGGCGGTGCACGCCGACGAGTCGAGCACGAACGGTCGGTCGAACTGATAGCGGGTCTCGCGTAGTTCGCGCAGCTGGCGCGACACGAGCCCGGCTGCGCTCACCACAGCAGCGGGCAGCACTTTGATCCGAGGTGCCGGCGCCCCCGCCACCTCGCAGAACCGGGTGGCCAGCTGTCGTTGCGACACAGCGGGTGCGGTGGGGACGTGCCACGGCCGGCCCCACGCTCGCGGGTCAGTGCCGAGCACAGCCAAGGTTCGGCCGACGTCAGGTACATAGGTCCACGAGTGGGGCACGTCGGGATCGCCAAGGATCTGGGTGAGGTCGCAGACGCAACGCTCGCCGCCGCCAAGGGCCTCGATCACCTGCAGGCGCAGGGGGTCGGCGAGGGCCTTGAGCAGGGCTCGGGCCTGATCGATGGGGAGGG
>CAININ010000135.1 GCA_903849265.1 uncultured Acidimicrobiaceae bacterium | reverse complement strand
ATGCTGCTGTGGCCCTTGTTCGTCACGTCGTTCGTGATCGACGACTTCATCGGTGACCACGGATGCTTCGGGGCGGACACCGCCATCGTGTCCAGCGCTTCGTCGAAGACGGCCATCGGCGCCGCATTCCTCCTGTCCGCACGTGACGGCCTCGACGTCGTCGGGCTGACATCTGAGGCGAACCTCGAGTTCGTGCGTTCGCTCGACTGCTACCGGACTGTCCTCACCTACGACCAGGTCGATCAGCTGGACGGGTCCGACACGTGCTACATCGACGTCGCCGGGCGACGGGACATCACCCACGCCGTCCATGCGCGGCTGGGCGATCACCTGCGGTACAGCATGGTGGTCGGGGACACCCATTGGGACGACACCAAAACGGGTGACGGAGCGCTAGCCGGTCCCTCGCCCGAGTTCCTGTTCGCCCCCGTCCAGATCGCCAAACGCCGCACGGACTGGGGACGGGACGGCTTCGAGGCCAATGTTTCTGAGGCGTGGGACCGGTTCGTCCCCTGGACTGACTCCTGGCTGACCTTGCGGCAACGCAACGGACCCGCCGAGGTCGAGGCCGCGTATCGCGACCTCCTCGACGGCCGGGTGGACCCCCGGGCGGGCGACATCTGCACCTTCGCCCCCTTCGTGGAGCCAGCCCGATGACGGACATCGCCGGCTGGACCGCCCCGACCACAGGAAGAGCGGCGCGCCCGGAGACCGACGGACGCCGCCTGCGCAAGGCAGCCAACCGGGAAGCAGTGGTGGACGCCCTTCTCGACCTCTATGCCGAAGGAAACCTGCGGCCGAGCACCGACGCCATCGCCGAACGGGCGGGGATCTCCCCCCGCTCACTCTTCCGCTACTTCGAGGACACCGACGACCTGACCGACGAAGCGGTCACCCGCCAATTCTCCCGGGCAATGCCCCTGGTGCGCCTCGACGTCGACTCGTCCACACCGTTCGAAGAGCGTGTGCGGGCACTGGTCGACCAGCGGTTCCGGATTTTTGCCGCATTCGGCGAGGCCGCCCAGGTTGCCCGCATGCGCATGCCGTTCCAACCCCGCCTGGCGCAGACCCTCGCCGAAAGCCGCCAGTTCCTGCGCGAACAGCTTCGGACCCTCTTTGCCGGCGAGTTGGACACCATGGACGACGAGCAGGCCGATGCCGCCCTGGCTGCAGCCGACGTCCTCGCCACCTTCGAGTCCTACCAGCTGCTGACCGCCGACCAAGGCCGATCGGTCGCCGAAGCCAAAGCGGTCATCTGCCGCTCTCTCTCTGTCCTGCTCTCTCCTGGAGGTGCCCCTTGACCACCCGACGCGGCAGTATGCGCTTCGCCATCCATCTCGACTGCCCGCCCGACATCGCCTGGGATGTGGTCGGTGCGCCCGAGAGGCTGCCCGAGTGGTGGCTGGGGATCGACTCCTGTGTCGTCGAGGGCAACACCCGGACGATCATGACCCGGTCGGGGCTTCCCATGCCCGAGCTGCTGCTCACCATCGACGGCAACCTGCGACGGTTCCAGTACCGGATCGACGTCCCGATGTTTGCCGAGCACCTCAGCACCATCGACGTGCACGACCTCCATGACGGGACCTGTCTGGTCGTCTATAGCGTCGATGCCGAGCCGGCCGTGCTGGCCTTGGTCATCGGGGGTGCCGCCCGGGCCGCCCTCAACCACCTACCGGAGTTCCTCGGCGTGACGGAGATCCCATGAGCCCCCGGCACCTCGACGCCCCAGCCCTGCCCCCTGTTTCCCCCTTCTCCCCGGACCGGGGACACCCGAAAGGAGCCCGCTGATGGGCCGCAAGATCCTCTTCGTGACCACCGACCAGCAGCGCTTCGACACGCTGGCCTGCAACGGCGGAATCCTGTCCCGCACCCCCGTGATCGATGGGCTGGCCGCCGACGGAGTCCGCTACGAGCGGGCCCACCCGCAGTCCGTGGTGTGCATGCCGTCGCGTTCCACCATCGTGACCGGCCAGCACCCGACTACCCACGGGGTGTTCATGAACGGCGTCCCGCTGCCCGGTGACGCACCCTCGGTCGTGGAGGTCCTTCGGTTGGCCGGCTACCGGACCGCCCTGGTCGGCAAGGCCCACTTCGAGCCCTACTTCGACCCCTTTCTGCGCTTCGAAGAGAACGCCTTGTCTGCCGAGGGCACCACGCCCCACGGTGGGCACCGACGCGGCTTCGAACACCTCGAGACAGCGGCTCATGGGGCGATGGGGCCCCTGCACTACTCGCAGTGGCTGATCAAGAACCACCCTGAGGCGCTCGGCATGTACTACCGAACGGTGGACGACAACCTGCAGGTCAACTCAGAAGGCGGCGGCGACACCGGTGCCCCCCAGGTGAAGGTGAACCCGATCGAACGGGGGATCTACCACACCGACTGGGTGGCCGACCGGGCCATCGCCTGGCTCGACTCGATCGATGCCGACGAAGACTGGTTCTGCTGGATGAGCTTCCCTGACCCCCATCACCCGTGGGACCCGCCGGAGTCGGAGGTGGGCCGGGTCGACTGGCGCGAGGTTCCCCTTCCCGCTGGCTATCCGGAAGACCGCGCCGCCCGCGAAGCGATCATCGACGCCAAGCCCCGCCACTGGCGGGCCTGGTACGACGGCACGTTGGTGTCCAACTACGAGGCCCCGGCTGACTGGGTGCCGGCCACCTTGACGACGGACCAGGTGCGCGAGGTCAACGCCCGCAACGCCGTGGAGGTCGAGTTGATCGACGAGGCCCTGGGCCGAGTACTGGCCCGGGTGGCCGAGCGCGGATGGGGCGAGGACGTCGATGTGGTCTTCACCACTGACCACGGCGAACTCCAGGGCGACTTCGGCCTGCTCTTCAAAGGCCCGTACCACGTCGATGCCCTGATGCGGCTCCCGCTCGTGTGGCGGCCGGCACCGTCGTCGCGCGTCAACGGAGGAGCCGCACCGGCCGTCGTGACCCGCCCGGTCGGACTCGTCGACCTCGCACCGACCTTCTGCACCATCGCCGGCATCGAGCCCCCCGAGTGGATGCAGGGCAAGCCGCTCCCGGTCGACGACGGTGACGCCGAGACCCGTGGATTCGACAAGGTCCTCACCGAGTGGGACAGCGAGCTCTTCGGCGTCGACGTCCACCTCCGCACCATGATGCGCGACCGGTGGGTGGTCACGGCCTACCTTCCCGGCACCAGCCACGATGGGACCGAAGGGGAGCTCTACGACCTCATCGACGACCCGCTGCAGCAGATCAACCGCTGGGACGACCCGGACATGCGTCCCCTTCGCGACGACTTGGTGGCCGACCTGTGGGATTCGCAGCCCGAGGCTCGGGCAGAACGGCTGGTCCTCGAGGCACCGGTGTGATGCAGCCACATATCGTTTCGACCGGGACACACCCATGACCCCAGACCCCGGCCTCTCCCCTTACTGGCCTGGTCCGTGGCCGGCCGAAGACGGTGGTCCGCGACGCCTGCAGTCGCCTGGAGCTGGAGCGACCCTGCCCGCCGTGACTGCCGCATCCGGCATCGATGTGCTGTCGCGCACCGACCCCCTGATCACCATGGCCGTCACCAGAGAGCCCGGCGAAGTCTTCCTGCTGCGCCACACCATGGGCGACGAGGCCGTGGCCATCGTCGAGCGCATCGATCCTGACACCCTCGAGGTCCTGGCCCGATCGGTCGACCTGCCCGGTGGGGCGATGTGGCCGGGAAGTCTGGCCGCTCATGGCAACGGCTCCCTGCATGTGGTGTTCGGCAACCATGCCCATCGACTCGGGCCCGACCTCGAGGTCCTGGCCTCCCGCGAGCTTCCCCGGCCGGTCCCCTACAACGGGTTCGTCGTCCTTCCCGACGGCACACTCGTCACCAAAGACTTCGCCGGATCCCGGCCCACGGCGATGCTGTCGCCCGAGGAGCGCCGTCCGTGCGAGCTGATCGCCCTCCACCCGGACACCCTGGCGATCCTCGATACCTGCGAGCTGCCAGAACCGTCCATCGCCCGCCTGTCGGCGATCGGAGCCGATGTCTACGTGGTCGGGGACACCAGCCTGCTGCGCGTGGCCTGGCAAGACGGTCACTTCGTGCCCGACCAGGGGTTCCATGCCACCTACCGGACGATGGATGGCCAGACCTACGGCTGGGACTGCGTGCTCGCCCTGGGTGCTGCCTGGTTCCTCGACGACGGCGACGGCTCCATCGGCTTCGACGGATCCTTCGAAGGCAAGGGGATCTCGACCGCTCCTCTCCACCTGGTCCGGGTGGACCTCGACACGGCAGCCGTCACCCTCACCGAGATCTGCGGCCTGCCGGGCGGACTGATCGCCAACCCGCCGCTGATCGACCCCGAGCGGAGGATCGCCGTCGGCTATGACAGCGGCAACGGGGTCATGGCAGCATTCGACATCGCCGAAGACGGCTCGCTGACTCCCCGGTGGCAGAAGAACCAAAACCACGCGTCGCATCTCGTGCTGCTCACAGAGACCGGGACCATGATCACCGGGGACCACGACCGGGAACGGTTCCTCGAGCAGATCGTCGCCATCGATATCACCACGGGTGAGGAGCTGGTCCGTACTGATACCGAAGGACCGCTGCAGTCCACGGTGTTTCCGGCTGTCGGGCACGACGGCACCATCT
>CAININ010000134.1 GCA_903849265.1 uncultured Acidimicrobiaceae bacterium | reverse complement strand
TACTCCGTAACGATCTTGAGAGACAACGCAAGGACGAGCAGGAGGATGGCGACCACGATCACCGTGATGAGCACTGCCATGACCCGACCTCTCTTCCGTTCCGCCGCCCCCGGACATCAGAACCGTCGGCACCCCCGCAGAACGCATCCAAGGGGGCACCGACGACACTGAACCACCGGGCCGCCACACAGGCGAAGGTAGGTCGGTGGAGAAGGTGCCGACAGAGTCAAAGGACCCAACATGGCCAGAGCACCGAACGCTCAGCGATCCCGGGCCTACGACCCCATACCCACGGCCGACCCCAGCGCGGTCATCCGGCGAGGGGCCCCGAGTTCAGCGGCTGACACACGATGAGCGGTTCAGGAGGGCCGCTGCGCCTCTCGGAAGTACCGATGTGCCAACTGGCGGGAGATGCCCCAGGCCTGGCCGATCTGCTTCATGTTCATACCCACAAGGTGCTGGCCCCAGATGAAGGTTCCCCGTGCGGCGTGCCTGGCTCTATCGAAGTCGACGAGGGCCTCGACCACCGCTTCCCTGGCCGCGGCTACATCGGTGCCAGTGAGAGACGGGCCGACATCCACCCCAGTCCGGAGCCGCTCGAGCGTCTCTTCATAGAGCGCCTCGTTCTGCTCGAGCACCGATCGCAGGCGACTCGATGCCTGATGCAGCCTGCGCAGGTCCGCAATTGCTTCGTCGTGCCATCCCGGAGGCGCTGGCAACGAAGCGCCATCTACCGGTTCAGTCAAACTCATAGCGGTCCGAGGGGGCCCGCTGCTGCGGTCGTGTTCGTGGATGTTGTTCGACTGCACTGACATCAGAACCCGCTCTCCGTCGTTCGCCTGTCGGGCGAAGAAGTGGTGACCGGGCCAGTGAGTCCGCCGAGACTCGATACTGATCGGCTTCACGCCGCGTCAGCCCGGTCCCCCTTCCTGCCCATACGGTACGGATCGGCGGCGTTGCAACCTAGAGTCGAAAGTCCCATTTGGGGGTCGGCACACCTCATCTGAGGGTTTGCACCACCTGTTGCAGATGTGACATTCGGCCCTATGAGCGAACGGCCGTGCACCCGTACGGTGCTCTAATGGAGCGGACCCAGCCTGACCTGACCCCATCGGAGTGCTGGGAGATGCTCGCCCTCTCCCATGTCGGCCGGTTGGCCCTGTCGATTCAGGCGCTGCCCCTCATCCTGCCGGTGCGGTACTCGGTCGACGGCAGATCCGTGACCATCAGCCTGGGCAAGCACGGACTTCCCTTGGCGTCCATCGACGATGCCATCGTCGCCTTCGCCGTCGATTCGTTCGACGTGCCGGCCGGTTCGGGCTGGATGGTCCAACTGCAGGGGCGCACCCACCTGGCCGCCCCGGGCGAACTCTCTTTCAACGTCGGACCCGTGGAACACCCCCAGGTCGTCCGGTTAGAACCAGGGACGGTGATCGGAAGTCGGTTCACCTTTCTGCCGTCCGCCGTCCCCAGGTGACGATCACCTGACCTCGCTGGGCAGTGGGTCGCTCTGCCTGACGTCGACACCCCCGGCCCGTCACATCTATCGGCCACGGGCAATACGCTGAGGCACGCCCGGCCCACCGGTCGGCCTACGTCGACTCGGCAAGGACGCGAACCCGATGCACCAGCAGCTCGAACTCGGACTCGACACCTTCGGCGACGTCACCGTCGACTCCGACGGCAACCAGCTGTCCGAGGCCATGGTCATTCGCCATGTGGTCGACGAGGCGGTCTTGGCCGATCAGGTGGGTATCGACTTCATCGGCATAGGGGAGCACCACCGCTCCGATTTCGCTGTCTCCTCGCCCGAGATGGTGCTGGCCGCCATTGCCGGACGGACACAACGGATCCGGCTCGGTTCGGCAGTGACCGTATTGAGCTCGGACGATCCGGTCCGGGTGTTCCAACGCTTCGCCACCCTGGATGCCTTGTCGGGCGGCCGTGCCGAGGTGATCCTGGGTCGGGGCTCGTTCACCGAATCCTTTCCCCTCTTTGGGTACGAGCTGACCCAATACGAGGAGCTGTTCGAGGAGAAGGTCGACCTCTTCGTGCGCCTCTTGGCCGAACAACCCGTCACCTGGTCGGGTCGCACCCGGGCCGGACTGGCGAACCAGCAGGTCCATCCGACCACGGAGTCGGGGTCGCTGACGACCTGGATCGGTGTGGGCGGAAGCCCCGAGTCGGTGGTCCGGGCCGCCCGGTACGGACTTCCACTCATGATCGCCATCATCGGCGGCGACAGCGTTCGCTTTGCCCCGCTGGTCGACCTCTACCACCGGGCGCTCGACCAGTACGAGCTGCCGCGGCTGGCGATCGGCGTGCACTCGCCAGGCCACATCGCCGAGACGGACGAGCTGGCCAAAGAACAGCTGTGGCCCCACATGAAGCGGATGCGGGATCGGATCGGCGCCGAACGCGGATGGGGGCCGATGAGCATGGCCGAGTTCGATCAGCAGGCCGGGCCCGACGGCTCGCTCTACGTCGGATCACCCGAGACGGTGGCGGCCAAGATCGCCGCCACTGCCCGCGCACTGCAGCTGTCGCGCTTCGACATGAAGTACAGCGCCGGGCAGCTGCCGCACGAACTGATGATGCAGAGCATCGAGCTCTACGGGACACGGGTCGTTCCGCTGGTCCGAGAACTGCTCGCCGAAGATCCCGGGCCTGACGACTGAAGATTCACCCCGGCCGGACGGAGCCGCTCTCCCGTTGGAGCACGGCGGCGGACGCCAGGATGTTGTGGGCCACGAACGACCGTTCGCGGCCGGCCCTGGTGTCGAGCAGCTCGGCTTTCAACGCGTGCGCTTCCTCGACCTGGTCCCCATCGTTGAACAGGACGAAGTCGACCAAGTGGAGTGCCCGCTGCACGTCTTCGGTGGCATCCGACC
>CAININ010000133.1 GCA_903849265.1 uncultured Acidimicrobiaceae bacterium | reverse complement strand
TCTTTCCCGACATGGCCAAGGCGACGGCCGAGTTCGTGCGCGTTCTCCGGCCAGGCGGACGGCTCTGTTCCTCGGTGTGAGTCAAGCCCGGTCAAAACCCATGGACGGCGATCGCCATGCAGGCCATTGCCACCGAGGCAGTGGTGGTGCCACCGGACCCGGACGGGCCGAACATGTTTCGTTGCGCGGCCCCAGGATCTGTTGCTGCGCTCTATCAAGAAGCGGGTCTACGTGACGTTGCCGAGTGGGACGTCGACGTCGAACTCGTGACGCAGTCGGCCGAGCAGTATTGGGAGATGATCAGCGAGCATGTGTCACTCGCGGCTGCGGCCCTGCAGCAGGTAGACGAATCAGCACGAGCACGCATTCGAGCACGGGCCCTTGCGTCGGTGGGCGCGTTCGAGCGTGACGGCGCTATCCGGGTTCCGGGTGTGGCACGCTGCATCGAGGGAACGAAATAGCGAGCACGTCGCACGTGCTCGCACCGCGTACCGGGATGTTGTCCTATCGAGTGCATGTGTCCGAGTGTCTGCTCCCCGGCACTGTGGCGACCCTGTCTCCCATGTGATGGAGGGGAGGTAAACCCCGACCCGTCCTGCGGGCATGGCCGGCGTCCCGGGGCAGTGCGCGCAGGATGCCCTCGTCGGAGCACGGGAACATTCAACTTCGCCAACTCCACGCGAACGCCAGGTCCGCCTCCGTTCTGCATGACGAGTGACTTGTGCCTCTGGGCCAGACTGACGGGATCGCCTCAACTGTGATCATGACGATTCCACCATCATTCGACGTACGTCGCCTTCACGTGAAGCCGACGAGCAGACTCGGGAGAGTGTCGTTCGCGTTGATCCTGCTGTGCCTCGCGTCGTCCCTAGTGATCGCCGTTCTCGTCGGCACCGCCGGGCTCAAGGGGAGAACACTCGGGGTCATCACGCTGGTTTCGGCGTTCGGGACGGGCCTCGCCGCCTTCGGGACGGGCCTCGTCGCCGTTGCCACCCGACATGAACGATCCGTGGGTGTTCTGTTCGCCGTCGCCATCGGAACGCTGTTCTTCCTGTTCTTACTGGGTGAGTTCGCGTTCTCCCACTGAACCGCCGAGGGGATCGCCAGCGTGAGTTCGGGTCTCCGCAGGTGACCAAGAGGGAACAGGACTCTTGACCCTGGTGGGTGGGACGGATTGAGCAAAGACTGAGCGCGCGTAGGCATCAGGAGATGGAGGCATGAGTCGTGGGCGCAATCGTTTTCGGTGGGTTGGTGGTCCTCGGGATCTGGTGGATCGCCATTCGCCGCAGGGCGGCAAGTGACCCTCGGCTTCGCAAGCGCTGGACCGTAGCGCTCGTCGGAAGCATCTGCGTCGCGCTGCTCGCGGTGATCGTCACCGTGGGACTCATCGTCGGTGGGCCGGACTACTCCAAGCCCACCCCAGAGTTCCCGAGCCTGAGCGCGCAGCCCGATGCCGCACTGCATGGCACGGTCGCCTACGTGGTCGTGACCAAGGACGTCGTGGCCAAGGTAATGAGCGGGTGCGCCCGGGTGACCCTTGCTTCCGGTAGTGCGTCGAAGGACGTCTTCTGCTGGCCCTTCGACCCCACGGCTCCCGTCACCGTCAAGTGGCTCGACAGTTCGCGCCTCCTCGTCACCCTCTTTTCCGTCCGACCTCAGACCCATGACCTCAACCCGAAGTGGGCCAAGATCTTCGACGTCAGCACTGGGTTGACCCAGGACGTCCCTGCCTCGGAACTCGGAAAGGGGGCGATCCCTCCATCAGGCCCGACAAGGAACGCCGCCGGAGAGACCGTGACTGCCACCGGCAAGGACGGAAACCTCACCCTTGCGATGCGGGGTCCATCCGGCACTCAGACCCTCCTTGCCGTCCGCGACTCCAACCCTGGCTGGGGCATCCAAAG
>CAININ010000132.1 GCA_903849265.1 uncultured Acidimicrobiaceae bacterium | reverse complement strand
AGTGCGGTCGAGCGGAGCCTGCACGCTCTCGGCACCGACCGGATCGACCTCTACCAACTCCACCGTCCCGACCCGCTCACCCACATCTCGGACACGCTGGCCGTCCTGGACGAGCTGGTGGATGAAGGCAAGGTGCTCGAGATCGGCTGCTCCAACTTCTCCATGACCCAGCTACGCGAGGCCGAGGCGGCAGTCGGGCCCGACGATGCCCGGTTCGTGAGCCTCCAGAACCACTTCAGCCTGCTGGAACGAGGCGATGAGGCCGAGATCCTGCCCGAATGCGCAATGACCGGGATGGGGTACCTGCCGTTCTTCCCGTTGGCCAGCGGCCTGCTCACCGGCAAGTACCTCCGGGGGCAGGCACCGCCGGCCGGCACCCGCCTGGAGAAGTGGGGCGACAGCTCGCTCACCGACGAGAACTTCGACATCCTCGACGCGCTGACCGCCTACGCAGCAGCTCGGGGCCACACGCTCCTGGAGCTGGCCCTGGCCTGGGTGGCTGCCACCCCCGGGGTCGCCTCGGTCATCGCCGGAGCCACGACGGCGCACCAGGTCCGGGAGAACGCGAAGGCGGCCACGTGGACGCTCACGCTCGAGGAGAAGGCCGAAGTCGACCTCCTCACCCCGGGCCCGGCCTGACCGGACTGATCGACCGGACGGGCCAGATCGACTCAATCGCCGCGACGGGCCCGACGGGCACGGCGGGGGTGATCAGCCTGCGGGTGTTCCGCCCAGTCCGCCCTTGGCTCGAGACTCGGCAATGCGGGCCTCATCCCACCCGAGCAGGTCGGCGAGGACCTCGTCGGTGTGCTGGCCGACGGTCGGCGCATGGCTCGGAACCGGGAGCTGCTCGCCGATGAACTTGAGCGGCGTGCCCAGCTGCTCGGCGCCCAGCTGCTCCACCGGATACCACTGGAACCGATCTTGGAACTGCGGGTCGTCGGCAATCGTCTTCGGCGAGTTGACCGGCGCGACGGGGAAGTTCTTCTCCACCCCGTAGTCGATCCACTCGAGCGAGGTCCGGGTGCGGAAGATGTCCCGCAGCTCGATGCGCATCTCGGTGTTGCCCCGGGCGTGGTCGGCGAACTTCGCGCCCGGCCACCGCTCGAACATGTCGACTCGGTCAACCGCCTCGCAGAAGTTCTTCCAGAATGCTTGCTCGGACGCCATGAAGAGGACGTACTCACCGTCCTTGGCCTCGTAGACCTGGTAGCGGACTCCCTCAACCATCCCGGCCGTGCCTGGGAGGCGGCGCTCGTAGTTGTCCGCCTTGTTTCCGGTGACGTCGTCCTCGTGGCGCTCGTAGGCCCGCCACGTCTCTGACCGGTACCAGTCCATGGCTGCAGCGGCATCGGACTGGGCAATCTCTAGGAACGACCCTTCGCCGGTGGTCTTGGCCCGCAGTACGGCGGCCATGATGCCCAACGCCCCGAAGAGGGGACCGGCGTGGATACCCATCGATGCGTGCTCGGGTATGTAGGCGAAGCCATCCTCGTTCACCTCGGGGGACACCACGCCGGCCCAGGTGTCGAAGGCGACACCGTGCGCCGGGAGGTTCTGATACGGACCGGTCATGCCATAGCCGCTGATGGTGCAGAACACGATGTCCGGCTTGATCTTGACCAGGTCGTCATAGCCGACGCCCCGGCGGGCGAGGCCTCCGGGACGCATGGCCTCGACGACCACGTCGCACGTCTTGACCAGTTCCATGAAGGTGGCGACGTCCTCGTCGGTGCGCAGGTCCATGACGATCGAGCGCTTGCCACGGTTGATGTGGAGGTGCATGAGAGAGACCCCGTGGATGATGGGCCACGTCATTTCGCGGATGTAGTCACCCGCTGGCGGCTCCACCTTGATGACCTCGGCGCCGAGGTCGATGAGGGGCATGGTGATGGCGGCCGGCCCGAGGGCCGAGACCTCGAGGATGCGGATGCCGTGGAGCGGGGCGTCGGTGGGCATGAGGTCTCCTAGGTCAGTTCGGGGACGTTGGGTGCAACGAGGGCGGCGGACGCCCGTGCCACGGATGATAACTGACGAGGTGTCAGAAACGAGCGCTGACAGGGCGCCTTGGCCGGGCCCGCTCCCGGTCGGATAGAGTGGGCGACCGATTGGATTGCTGATAGCCGGGACCCGCAGTTGGGACCGAGATCGCAGTCCACGCAGGTGCAAGCGCTCGTAGCTCAACGGATTAGAGCATCTGACTACGGATCAGAAGGTTGGGGGTTCGAATCCCTCCGAGCGCACCAAATAAGTGCAAATGAAACCCCTGCTCAGGCGGGGGTTTTGTTGATTCCGGGGCTCCCCCGGAGCATCCAGGTTCGCCTTCAGGGCACACAAGGGGTCGCGCTCAGGGCACACAAGGACACTGTGCCGACCCGGCGGGAGGGCGCACGAAGGGTGGTTTGGAGGGTGCTCAACGAGTCAGTGCTCGAGGGTTGTCGCGGGCCCGCTGGCCCCGTTGAGGGCGGCCGCTCTCGCTGCTGGCCATTGGCACACCTGTGCGCTGCTCTCCGGCGCCACGGTCCAGTGTTGGGGGAGGAACGCCGGCGGCCAGTTGGGTAACGGGACCAACACCAACTCCAACGTGCCGGTGGGCGTCAGCGGGCTGTAGTCCTCAAAACCCGTTCTTGGAGTGCATGGTCGCTGGCGACACCGACCCCTCTCCCAGCACCCGATCACTGGTGAGGAACTTGGCACATTTGCCATCCCAGGTGAGCGGGATCTTGACCCCGCTCGGGCCGTTGCGTTGCTTGGTCAAGATCAGTTCGGCATGGCTCGGGTCGGCCTGGGTGTTGTAGACGAACTCGCGGTACAAGAACATCACGAGCGAGCTGTCCTGCTCGATGGAGCCGGACTCTCGGAGGTCAGAAAGCATCGGGATCTTGGATGGCCGCTGCTCTAGTTGCCGGTTGAGCTGGGCGCACGTGATGATCGCCGCTCTTCTCTCAGTGACAAACCGCTTTGGGTCCGCGCAGATAGATGACACGCCCTCACCCCGGTCGACGTCGCGGCCTTCTTCGGCCCCTCTGGCGGATCCGCGGATGAAGTGCCCCAGGCACTCCTGAGTAGGTTTGGCGGCGAATGCCCCGTAGTGCGGTTCCGACACGTTCAGAACCATGGATAACTACAGGTGTCTCGGACAACGACCATGAGTGCCCAACGGAAGACAAACACCGCGCGATGGTCGGCCAAGTCGACGCTCACCGCCATGGATGCAGAGGGCCAGAAGGTCCCTCTCGGTGATCCCAGCACCATCAAGGTGGTGGCCAGGTGGCGCTACGACGGCAAGGGCCGCAAGATGGCGTTCTCCGGTCCCAACGCCGGTGGCGATGCAGCTGGTTTCCAGGGACTCCTTTTGGGGGCTGCCCACAAGGACTGGCCAGCCGACACCAGAGGCCGACCGATCGTCCCCGATTGGGCCACGGGGACAGTACTGACGGCGCCTGCGAACGAGACGCCACCGGGCCTGCGATCCGCATGATGCCTGACGCAACCCGACCCGACCCGGCCCGAGACGGCCGGGAGAGGCACTGGCGAGGCGAAGGAAAGCTAGCTTACCCCGGGCCGGGCTAAGTAAAGTTTTCGCCGAAAACTTTACTTAGCCAACGGAGGTCAGCCGTAGGGATGTGTTGCCATGCTCACCGCGGCTCGTTCTCCTCGACTGGTCGACCATGCTGCGAACCTTCGGGCGTACGCTTCCATCGATAGGCGATCTCAACTTGGTGGCATCGAAGCCATGTTGGTCACAAAGTCCATCTCCGCACGAGAGGTGCCTCCCGGTGTGCCGAAAGACAACCTGGTCATCGGTGGGTTGGACCATGCCAACTAGTTACAAATCACTATAAAGATGATTTACTACTATCTGGGCTAATGTAGGGGAAACTCACTGATTCAGTTAGTTCCTGC
Organism: uncultured Acidimicrobiaceae bacterium; assembly: GCA_903849265.1. Lineage (GTDB taxonomy): Bacteria > Actinomycetota > Acidimicrobiia > Acidimicrobiales > RAAP-2 > Bog-756. The sequence continues at coordinate 385 of CAININ010000132.1, read as the reverse complement.
TATATTGTACCGAGCGAGAGGAAGCCTTGACGCGCCAACTGGAACTGATCGACACGCTGGTGGCGGAAGGTCGCATCGGGTTCTCGTTCGACGAGGCCAAGTCCATCTTGGGAGTTTCAACACCGGCGACGGCCAATGCTCTTCGCGGGCTCGCAGCGCTTGGCCTGGTCGATCGACTGACTCGAGGTCACTACGCCATCCGACCCCTGGGATCCCTTGGAACCTCGACAGCCACAGACGACCTCGGCCTGGCCGTGGGCGGTGCTTTTCAGGGGCGAGAGCATCGCATCGCCTATCTGAGCGCACTGGCCGAACTTGGGCTGGTCAGCCATCCGGTCAGGCAGATCTTTGTTGCCTGCACGCACCAGGTCAGGTTCACGACGGT
>CAININ010000131.1 GCA_903849265.1 uncultured Acidimicrobiaceae bacterium | reverse complement strand
GTGGACGGCACTGCATCGGGCACCCACGGCACGTCCGGCGGTTCCACCCCATCTCCATTGGGCGCCAAGTCGAAGATCGAGGCCATGAGATCCGCTCCGGCGCCCCCGTCCATCATCGAGTGGTGGAGCTTGGTGACGAGCGCCACCCCTCCTTCCTGCAGATCGGCCAGCCACATCTCCCACAGCGGCCGGGAGCGGTCGAGCGGTCGACCCGCTACCTCCCCGGTGAACCGCTCGAGGTCGGTCCACGACATCGGCTCCGACGTCGGGGCGAGGCGGACGTGAGCCGAAAGGTCGAAGTCGGGGTCCTCGATCCACAGCGGGTGGTCGATGCCTGCGGGCGCTGGCACCAGCCGTCGCCGGAGCGGGGGGATGAGATGAATCCGTTCGGCCAGGACCCGGGTCAGTCGCTCGAGCGTGAACCCTCCTGGTGCATCGCCGGGGTCGAGGACCAGCACGCCCACCACGTGCATGTGCATGGACGGGGTCTCCATGTAGAGGAAGGCGGCGTCCATGCCCGCCATGCGCCGCATCGCGCTCACGCCATCACCGGTGTCATAGGTCGACCGTATTCATCGGCCGATCACATCAATAGGGCCAATATGCTCATCCGACCGCCGCTGCTGCATCAGCCTCGGCCACAGACCGGGCGTGTGGATAGTCAGGCTTGCCGCTGGGCGACCGCACGATCTCCTCGACGAAGACGAACTGCCGCGGCACCTTGAACCCGGTGAGGAGCAGGTGGGCGTGGGCCCGCAGTTCGGCATCCTCCACGGTCCGGCCCGGGCGCACCTGCACCAGAGCCACCACCCGCTGGCCGAACCGGTCGTCATCGAGGCCCACCACGATGGCGTCGGCCACGGCAGGGTGGCCCTTGAGTGCCGCCTCCACCTCGTCCGGGAACACCTTTTCGCCTCCCGTGTTGATGCACAGCGAACCCCGGCCGAGCACGGTGATCGTCCCGTCGGCCGCCACCGTGGCCTGGTCGCCCGGCAGCGCCCACCGGATGCCGCCCGATTCGACGAAGGTGGCCGCCGACTTGTCGGGGTCACCCAGGTAGCCGAGGGGGACGTGGCCGCCACGGGCCAGGTGGCCGATGACCCCCGACCCAGGTACGACCGCAACCAGGTTGTCGTCGAGGACGTTCGTCCGGTCGTCGATTCGGAGCCGGGGCGGACCGAAGGGGTCATCTGCCGGGGCCTCTCCCCCGACCTGACCGGTCTCGGACGACCCGAACCGGTCGGCCACAATCCGACCGGGCAGCAGCTCGGCCAGCTGCGCCTTGGTCGAAGGCGACAGGACCGCCCCGCCGGATCCGACAGCCATGACCGAGGACAGGTCGTAGCGATCAGGATCGGCGGCCAAGACGTCGAGGAGCGGCCGAGCCATGGCGTCGCCCACCACCACGACGGCGTTGGCCCGCTCGGACTCCACGAGGTCCCACACCTCTTCGGGGTCGAACCGGCCGCCCGGCGTGGTGACGATCTTCCCCCCGCCGAAGAGGGTGGAGAAGGCGAGCCAGTGGCCGGCGGCGTGCATGAAGGGGGGAATGGCGAGTGCGGTGACCCCGGGTCGCAGCACCCGTTCCGCCAGCTCTTCGGGCCGGGTGATGGCGTTGCCCGAGGCGAACGGATCGCCCCCGCCCATGGCGGCGAAGAAGATGTCGTCGTGGCGCCACAGGACCCCTTTGGGCATGCCGGTGGTGCCCCCGGTGTAGACGCAGTAAATGTCGGCGGCCGACCGAGCCGGAAAGTCCCGTCCTTCGTGCGAGGCGCCCAGCACCTCCTCGTAGTCGTCGGCCACTCCGCTCGCCGGCGACCCGTCGGCCACCTCGAGGACGGCCCGGCGCTCGGCCAAGGAACCGAGGGCGCTGGTGACGGCAGGAGCGAACCGGCTGTGGAAGACCAGGCCCACCAGGCCGGCGTCGTTGTAGAGGTACTCGAGTTCGCGGGAGACATAGCGGTAGTTGACGTTGATCGGAACCGCCCGGACCTTGAAGCAGGCCAGCATGACCTCGATGTACTCGGTCCCGTTGGCCAGCTGCACCCCGACACGGTCACCTGCTCCGATCCCGGCGGCGGCCAGGTGGTGAGCGAGACGGTCGGCCCGCCGGTCGAGGTCCCCGTAGGTGAGGCGGCGCGCACCTGCGACCATGGCTTCGGCATCGGTCACCTCATCGGCGACGAGCTCGTAGAGATCCGCCAAGTTCAACTCCATCAACGCCCCTCCCCCCACTCGGTAAAAGGACTTCCGGCCCTTCCGAGTCGGCACGCCAGCCACAAGTATTCCAGGTGACGGGCGGTCGACACCATCGGCCGGCTGCTCTTGTGGGGGAAGGAGTCCGATGAGTGAGGTCGCACGACACATCGACCCCGGCGACACCCCCGGTGATCCCGCTGACCTGACCTCGGAGTTCGCGGACGCCGGAACCACCGACGCCAGGACCGCCGACGCCGAAACCAACGACGCCCCATCGCCAGATACCGGCGCGGCGGGGGCTGGCGCCCCATCGACCATCGAGCAGATCCTCGCCCCGGCGGTGGCAGTCGGCGGCTTCCTCAACCGACGAGCCCTGGTCCGAGTCACCAAGGCGGTCCCCCGCACCCTCCACTTCGTCGGCAACACCCTGTGGCGGGGCGAGGTGGCCGAGTCCCTGCCCGCCCCGCACCTATCGGTCGGACTGGCCGCCCAGGTGGCCATCGACGAGGCGCTGCTGGCCGTGGCCATGGCACCCAACCGGTTCCCCCTGCCCGGTGAGTACTCCCGGGTGGCCGGTGAGCTGGCCGAAGCCGAGGAGCAGTTCGCCCGGGCCGGGTGGATCGACGACCCTTCCACGTACCACCGCACACCGCCGACGTTGCGGGCCGACGAGGTCACCACCAGCCACGGGTGGGCGCTCGGCCAGGGGTACGACCGAATCAACTGGGAGAGCGGGTTCGCTCCTCATGAGGGCGAGCCGGGATCGGACCGGTGGATGGGGTTCGAGCCGAACAAGACGGCCACCGCTGCACTCCTCCGCCATGGCGACGTGACCCGCCCCTGGGTGATCGCTGTGCACGGGTTCTGCATGGGGTATCCGTTCATGGACTTCCCCGGACTGCACGCCGGTCGGCTCCACAACGAACTCGGCATGAACGTCGCCATGCCTGCGCTCCCTCTCCACGGTCCCCGCCGGGTCACCCGCATCAGCGGCGAGCCGTTCCTGTCGTTCGAACTGATGAACGCCGTGCACGGGCTCACCCAGGCCGTCTGGGACATCCGCCGCCTCATCACCTGGCTGCGGGCAGAGGGCGCCACCTCAATCAGCCTGTTCGGCGTGTCGCTCGGTGCCTACACGGTCGCCCTGCTGGCCGGACTCGAGCCCGGACTCGACGGCGTGGTTGCCGGCATCCCGGTGGTGGACTTCCCCGGCCTCTTCCACGGCCACAGCCCCCGGCACATCCGGGTCCGTTCCATCGACCACCGAATCATGGGAGGCACCGCAGAACGCGTGTTCCAGGTGGTATCGCCCTTGTGGTTCGAGCCCTTGGTCGAGCCCGACCGGCGGTACATCTTCGCCGGCTACGGCGACCGGCTGGCCACCCCCCAACAGGCACAGCGACTGGCCGACCACTGGGGCGGGGCGCCGGTGTCGTGGTATTCCGGCAACCACGTGGGCTACCTGTGGTCGCGCCAGGTGACCGAGTTCGTAGAGGCATCGCTGGCCGAGGCAGGCGGGCTGCTCGCTCCTGGAACCGAGGCCGCGTGATGCGCGGGCGGCTCGTCATGAGTTCGAACACGAGCAGCCACCGAGGGGGCCACTAGCCATGGAGACGATGTCCGGGCTGGATGCCAAGTTCCTCTACTCGGAGACTCCGACAACGCACATGCACACCATCAAGGTGGCCGTGTCGGACATGTCGAGGCTCGAAGGCGGGTTCTCCTGGAGCAACATGACCGAGGTGCTCGGCCAGCTGCTGGTGCGGCTGCCACCGTTCCGCCGGCGAGTCGTCCCCGTGCCGCTCGGTCTGGGCCATCCGGTGTGGGTCGAGGACCCGGACTTCGATCTCTCCCGGCATCTCAGCCATACCTTGATCGAACCACCCGGCGACGACCGAGCCTTGGCGCGTGCAGTCGGCGAGTTCGCCGGCACGCCCCTTCCCCGAGACCGGCCGCTGTGGGCCATCCGGGTGGTCGATGGCCTTGCCGACGAGCGGATCGCCGTGGTGGTCAAGCTCCACCATTGCGTGGCGGACGGCTCGGCGGCGGTGGCCCTCTTGAAGCACGTCGTGGAGGCAGCCACCGCAGAGCCCCAACCCTTGCCCGCTCGTGATCCGTGGAGGCCCGAGCCGCTGCCCACCAAGAGCCGACTGGTGTCGCGTGCCCTAGGCGAGCAGGTCGTCCGGGTCAAGGGGCTCCCCCACCTGGTCCGAGCCTCGGTGACCAGTGCCCGGGCATCGGAGCGGACGCGGCACACCTTCGACCCGATGCCGCCCATTCCCTTGCACCACATCCCCAAGACGTCGTTGAACGTGTCGCTCACCCCGGGCCGTACGTTCGCAATGACCCGGCTGCCCCTCGATGTGATGCGCGACATCCGACGGGCGACCGGCACCACCCTCAATGACGTCTATCTGACCGTGTGCGCCGGCGCGCTGCGCACCTACCTCGACGAACGGGACGAACTGCCGCACCGTCCGCTCGTGGCCAGTGTGCCGGTCTCGACCGACCCCAGCGCCGCTCGCCTGTCGGGCAACCGGGTCGACAACATCTACGTGTCGATCGGGACCGACGTCGATGACCCCGCAACGCGGCTGGCTGCGATCCATTCCGGGGTGCTCGCCTCCAAGGAGGTGCGCCGCGCGCTCGGCCACGACCTGCTCGAGCAGCGTGCCGACGTCGTGCCCCCGCAGATCTACCAGCCGGTCGTCCGCCTGTGGAGCCGGTCGCATGCCGCGAACGTGCTCCACCCCCCGCTCAACGTCATCCTGTCCAACGTGGCTGGACCCAAGGAGCCCATCCGGTTCGGCCCGATCACCCTTGATGCCCTCTACTCGGTCGGCCCCATCTTGGAGGGCATCGGGTGCAACATCACCGCCTGGAGCTATGTCGACCAGCTCGGCGTGTCCATCCTCGGCTGCCCGACCAGCGTGCCCGACCCGTGGGTGCTGGTCGACCATCTCCACCGCGCTCTCGACGACCTACAGCGGGCGGTCGAGCGTTCGGTCCCCGTCGGACAGTGACCAACGAGTCGCGCGGTCGGGCCGGTGGACCGAGCCCCTCTCTCGGCCCGTCGGTAGGTAGCATCATCTCTGTCGTCGAAGGCACCGGACGGGTGTCGGGCGACAGGTCGTCCGTCCGTCCATCGATCCACGCAACGGAGCACCCATGACCCAGTCGGACCCACGAGGCGCCATCTTTCTCGACCCCGTCGCCTACGCCGACCAGGCGCACTGGCATGCAGTCGCCGCCGACCTGCGTGACAACGCACCCGTGCTGCGGATCGAAGAAGAGGGCTACACCCCCTTTTGGGCCGTGACCCGCCACGAAGACGTGTTCACGGTGTCGCTCGACAACGAGCACTTCCTCAACACCCGCAACTCCATTCTCGCCCCTGATTTTCAGATGGAGTACCTCAAGTCGATCGGCATCGAGGGCGAGACCCTGATTCACATGGATGGCGAGGAGCACTCGGGACACCGCGGCCTGGCCAACGACTGGTTCCGGCCTCGGGCGGTGGCCAAGCGCCAGGACGCCATCGACTCCATTGCCGATGAGTTCGTGGAGAAGTTCCGCCAGATGGACGGGACATGCGACTTCGCCCAGGACATCGCCGTGCCGTACACCTTGCGGGTGATCATGGGGATCTTCGGCGTGCCCGTCGAGGACGAGCCCACCATGTTGAAGCTGACTCAGGGGATCTTCGGGGCGGCCGACCCTGAGTACCTCGGCGACCTGAGCGACCCGATGGCGCTGCTGACCGACACCATCGCCCAGTTCGACCAGTACTTCACCGACCTGACCGAGGAACGTCGGGTCCACCCGACCGACGACCTGGCCACCGTGATCGCCAACGGCGAGGTGGACGGGTGCCCGCTCGGCAGCAACGCCCGGCTCTGGTACTACACGATCGTGGCCACGGCCGGCCACGACACGACGTCGTTCGCGTTGTCGGGCGGACTCGAAGCGCTGCTGCGCCGACCTGAGCAGGTGGCCCTGCTGCAGAGCCGTCCCGAGCTGGTCAACAACGCCGTCGACGAAATGATCCGGTGGACGTCCCCGGTCCGCCACTTCCTGCGCTACCTGACCAGGCCAGCCACCTTGTCCGGAGTGGAGATCCCCGAGGGCGACCGGCTGCTCCTCTCCTACCCGTCGGCCAACCGGGACGATCGGATGTTCGATGCCCCCATGGAGTTCGACGTGGCGCGCTCGAATGCCAACCGCATGATCGCCTTCGGCGGCGGCGAGCACTTCTGCCTGGGCTCGACGTTCGCCCGTCGCGAGCTGCGGACGATCCTGCCGCGGCTGTTGGCCGCGGTCGACACCATCGAGGTCGCCGGCGAGCCCGAGTGGGCACAGGCCAACTTCGTCGGAGGGGTCAAGCACCTTCCGGTGACGGCCACCTTCCGGTAGGGACGGGGGCGAACGCCCGTGGCCACCGAAGACGTTTGGGACTCGTACCGCACCGCCGTGGTCGACCTGGCCCCACCCGGTGGTGCTCCGTTCCGAATCGTCCCGGCCGAGCCAGGAACAGCCGGGGCCTGGCCCGAGGGGCTGACTCCTCCGGCCTTCGTCATCACGGCGTGGAATCCGGACAGCGTCCTCCTCTCGCCCCAGGAGAACCATGCTCGCCACGTACAGCTGCTGGCCGAACTTGGATCGCGTGGCCTCTCCTGGTGGCCGGCGGTAGGACGGGATCCTGTCAGCAGTCATGGCGAGGAAGGCGTCCTCGTGTCCGGGATCGATGAAGAAGAAGCGCTTGTGATCGGCCGGGCCCATGGCCAGGCCGCCGTCTTCGCCTGGTCCCCGGAAGCCTGGCAAGTGGTCTCATGCACCGATGGCCGTCGCCATATCAGCGGATGGCGGGTAGTTACTGGCCTGGATCCATACGAGTAGAACCCGCTGTGCCCCTGGGTCAGAAGACGATCTCGATCGTGATTGCCCAAAGCTAGCCACGCCTCGTCGCGCAGGGCCAGCGAGTGCCCCATACTGTCCAGCATCAGTCATCGGCACTACGTAGTCGACGGACACCCATGGAGTCAGCACCGCTCCTGATGTCGAGGAGGAAGATGGAACTACCGATCGGACACCGAGTCTTCGGACCGGAAGATGTATTCGAAAGCCTGACGCACCAGGCGGTCGAAGGCGATTGGACCCGCGGCTTTACGTTGCGCAGTCAGGGGGACGATCCGTGGGCCTTGAACGTCTTTGGACCCGACCGCGTCGCATTTTCCGTACCGGACGAGCGACGATCCGAAGTGGTCGCACTCCGACAGTCGATCATCGAACTGGTGCGTCCCTTCTTCATCAGCGAGCGATCCTGGAACGATCTAGGGGCGGCACTCACCACCCTCTATACGAACTCTGACCTTTGCGCCTTCATGGAGGAGCGACGGGGCAATCTGTTCATCATCACCCCCCACGTGCAATTCCACGACCTGGGGATTCTTGCCGCAAGCAGCATGGCGGTCCGGGCTGAACTGCCGAAGGACAACCCCTTCGCATCCCCCGAAGACCCGGCCCGAAATCAATCGATCGTGGCGAACAGGGTCCTCTCCATGCTTGACCACGAGGCATTCAACGCGCTGACCGGCCTGCCGATCCTCGAGGGCCTGATGCTTCCACTCGCCAATGTCATCACCACGATCTCCTCCAGCGGTTCGGGGAAGCTGGCCCGGATGAAGCTCGGGCCGAGTCTCGTGTCCGCATTGAACGATGCAACCCGGGCTCATTTGGTCCAACTGACCACGCGGGGTTCACAGATCATCATGCTCGCCCCATCGGGCAGCCAGGCGAAGCTCGAGCGAGTCGACCGCTACTCCGAAGCGTTGGTCATCGGAGAGGCCAGCAGGGGAACTGCCGAACTGATCGTCGAGCTCAACCTCGGCGAACCCATCACCAGGCGAAACGTAGTAGCCGGAATGTTCTTGGACTGCCCGTCGATCGGTCCCGATGGTCAGATCAGAGCCCAAGAAGCCGGAGTCGCTCTTTGTCCGGATATTTGGGTTCCGACCAAGGCCAGCGAACTTGCGAGCATCATGAAGGCCACCATCCGCGCAGGGGTGGGGCGCGGCCGCCAACACGGTCACGAGTTCCGGTATGGACGGGCGAGCCAAGACGCGATCTTGCGAAGGTCGGAGATCACCGCCCTCGATCGGGCCCGACTTACCGAAGTGGTCTCCTGATCAGCGGACTCGGTTCACCATCTTGACCAAGCGGGTCGAAAGGACGGCGTCGATCTTGGCCCCCTGAGGCTGCGTGAGGGTCCCGGCCATGACGGCCTGGGCCACCCTGGCGTCGGCAGCGGCAGTCAGCGCGTCGATGACCGCCTGTGCGGCGCTGTGATGCTCCACGGCCACCTGGGCGATGGACATCCCCGACTTGAGTTCGGCGACCAGGGCCTGGGGCGTAATGCCGATGGTCGTGGCGCTGATGGTGATGGCGGCCTTGCGGAGGCCCTTGCGGTTGGCCTTGAGCCAGGAATGGAGCGCGTGCTGATGAGTCCGCGCTGGTGCGGACACTGCGGTCGTCGCTGTCGGCGTGCCGGCGTAGGCAGCCCCACCGATGGCGAGACTGGAGAACAGGGCGCCACTGAGGACAACGGGGGCGAAGAACTTCTTCAACATGTCTGACTCCTTGGAGGGTCCGGGGCTCGACGAGCATTCGGGTGTGTGCGCGTAGCTAATCCTCACAGAGGTCGGCGCAAATTACGCCGCGGCCCAGCGGTAGGTCCGGCCCAACTCCGGACTGTCCGCCCCGGTTCTAATAGTGCAGCGGATGAAACGCCGACCCGTGATTTCATTCACGCGCTGACCAAGGCGGGCAGGACAGCAGCGCAAGACCTCCACGAGAGGGGTCAGCGCTGTCGCTCGGCTACCACCCATGTCATCCGGCCACAATGGCCACGATGTTCGTGACGTTGACTCCGAGTCCGGGGAGAGAACCAGCGAACACGGAATCGCCGAACGTGTAGACACTGCCGTTGTTGCCGACCATGGAGTATCCGTTCCCGGTGCCAGATGCCAGGATCCCAACGACGTTGCTCACGTGAACACCAAGAGCCGGAAGCGATCCCTCGTACTTGGCATCACCGAAGGGGAACACACCGCCGTCTGCGCCGACCATGGTGTATCCGAGGTGATCGGCAGTACCGATGATTCCCACGATGTTGCCTACGTGGACACCCAGGCCGGGAAGAGATCCGACGAAGCCGGCATCGCCGAAGGCGAACACCCCGCCGTCAGAGCCGACCATCCAGTAGCCCAGGCCATCACTGGTCGGCACTACACCGACGACGTCAGAGACATGGACTCCGAGTCCGGGGAGCGAGCCGACGAAGCCGGCATCGCCGAAGGCGAAGACGCCGCCGTCGGAGCCGACCATCCAGTAGCCCTTACCCGTCGGCGTGGGAACGAATGCCACCACGTCGTTCACGTGCACGCCGAGCCCAGGGAGTGATCCGATGAAGCCGGCATCGCCGAAGGCGAACACCCCGCCGTCAGAGCCGACCATCCAGTAGCCCTTACCGTCGGTCGTGGAGACCATGCCGACAATATTGCTGACCCGTACGCCGAGGTCGGGAAGTGATCCTTCGTAGGGAGGCCCGCCGAAGCTGAACACACCGCCGTCGGAGCCGACGAGCCGGTAACCAGACGTGCTCTGTGAGTCGGTCACCGCAAGGGTGAAGGTCCACGTGCCGACCCGCCCGGTTCCATCACTGGTGGTTCCCGAGACCGTGTACTCGCCCGCAGTAAGTGGACCGCTGGTGGTCACGGCTCCCGACGTCGACACCAGGATCTGACCAGAAGCCGAGGATGCGGTCTCGATGAATGTCACCGAAGCCACGTTGCCGGTGGTGTGCAGCTGCGAAGTGAACGCAGCCGAACTCGTGGCGGCCACTGTTGCGCCGGTCGGAGATGACTGGGAGATCAGCCCGTGGTTCACCGTCAGCGTAAACGGCTGGGTCGCATCGGGACCGATGCCGTTGTGGGCGGTAATGGTGATCGGGAACGATCCCGGCTCACCCGCCGCACCAGCCAGGACACCGGTGGTTGCATCGAGTGCGACCCCGGTCGGGAGGGGCCCGGTTTCCGAGAAGGTCGGTGCCGGGTAGCCAGATGCCGTGACCGTGAATGTGCCGGCACTCCCCTGGGTAACTGTCACGTGGTCGATCGAGGTGATGGCAGCCGGGTCGTCCACTGTCAGTGTGAACGGCTGAGTCGCAGCCGGGATGACACCGTTGGCGGCCGCGATGGTGATCGGGAACGAGCCGGACTGACTTGGCGTGCCGGACAAGATTCCCGTGGTCGAGTCGAGGGTGACCCCGGACGGGAGGGCGCCAGTCTTCGAGAAGGTCGGGGCCGGACTGCCGGTGGCGGTCACCGTGAAGGTACCGAGGCTGCCCTTGTGGAAGGTGGCGAGGTCCACCGACGTGATGGTCGCCGCTTCATCGACGGTCAACGTGTACGTCCACGTGCCGGTGTCGCCGAACGTGTCCGAGGTGGTGCCGCTCACGGCGTAGCTGCCGGCGGGCAGGGCTCCCGCAGTGGTGACCGCACCCGAACTCGAGATGAGGACCTGGATCGAATGGGGCGACGAGGTCTCGGCGTAGGTGACGGGGCCGGTGCTGCCGGTCACGGCCAGCTGGTCGGTGAAGGCTGGGGAGGAGGTAGTCGAGGCAGTCCCTGTGATGGGAGCCGTCTGGGTAATCGTCCCCGCTGTCACGGTCAACGTGTAGGTCCACGTGCCGGCGTTGCCAAACGTGTCCGAGGTGGAGCCGCCAACGGTGTAGTCACCGACGGGGAGGGCCCCCGAGGTGGTGACGGCTCCCGTCGAGGAGACGAGGACCTGGGTCGAATGAGGCGAGGAGGTCTCGCCGTAGGTGACCGCACTCAATGCACCCGAGGTCGCCAGTTGGTCGGTGAATGCCGACGAGCCGGTGGTGGCCACGGTGCCCGTCGTCGGTGCCGACTGAGTGATGGTCCCGGCGGTCACAGTCAGTGTGTACGTCCAGGTGCCCGTGTTGTTGTAGGTGTCCGAGGTGGTGCCACCGACGGCGTAGTCACCGACGGGCAGGGTCCCCGAGGTGGTGACGGCTCCCGTCGAGGAGACGATCACCTGGGTCGAATGAGGCGAGGAGGTCTCCACGTAGGTGACCGCACTCAATGCACCCGAGGTCGCCAGTTGGTCGGTGAATGCCGACGAGCCGGTGGTGGCCACGGTGCCCGTCGTCGGTGCCGACTGAGTGATGGTCCCGGCGGTCACAGTCAGTGTGTACGTCCAGGT
>CAININ010000130.1 GCA_903849265.1 uncultured Acidimicrobiaceae bacterium | reverse complement strand
GGTCAGCTCGAGGATCAACCGGTCAGGGGAGATCCTGTGCCTATCGATGCTGGCCAGGACCGAGCTCAGCCACTCTTCATGCGCCAGTTGAATGGGTGAGACATTCACGGCGATCGGCGGAGCGCTGGGAAACGCGGCCAGCTTGGCGCACGCCTGATCGAGGATGGCTAGTCCGAGCGGAATGATCAGTCCGGTCTGTTCGGCCGCCGCCATGAACGCACCAGGGGCCAGCACGCCCCGGACCGGATGCTGCCAGCGGGCCAACGCCTCGAACCCGCAGAGCTGGCCGCCGGGCAGGCGAACCTTGGGCTGGTAGTAGGCGACGAACTGCCTGGACTCGAGTCCTTCCCGGATCTCGTGCTCGAGGCTCATGATGGCGCCCCGGTCCTCGTCTGAGAGCTCGAACACCCGCCACCCCGGACTCCCCTCTATGACAGCGGTGGCAACGGCAAGATCTGCATCGCGCAGCAATGACTCGGCCGTCGACGCTGCCCCCGAGACGGCGATCCCGACGGAGCCTTCGCGGGCCAGTCGTTTGCCGCGGACGACCCGCTCCGTGGCGATGACCCTGAGGATCTTGTCCGCCAGCTCGTTCATCTCGAGTGCCCCGGTCATCCCGGGGACGACCATGAGGAGTCGATCGCCGGTGAACCGTCCGAGTTGCCCGTCTGTCGGCAGGACAGCCTCGATCTCGTCGGCGAGCTGGTGGAGGAGTTCGTCGTTGGCGGCGAACCCCAGCGACAGGCGCACGGCACTGAACTGCGTGAGGTCGATGAACATGGCGAGCGCATCGGTGTGACCCGGTGCTGCCAGCAGATCTTCGAGGTACTTCGTCATCCATCGTCGGCTGCGCAGCCCGGTGACCGCGTCGACGTTCACCTGACGACGGAGCCGGTTCATCATGCGGGCGCTTTCTGACACCGATGCCGCCAGGATCCAACTCGACAGACATAGGGCGACCAGGAAGATCTGTGCGGTCAGCGTGGCTTTATCGTGCGCTCCTGGGTAGGAGTCCTTGATGGCGAACGGTCCAAGATCGTGGGTGGTTCCCACCGCCACCCCCATGACGGTGGCGACGAGTCCGGTGGCCATGACCACTGGCGGCATCCGCACCGCCAGCACCACGAACACTGGGATGACCATGAACCCGATGCCTAGGTAGACGAGTCCGGGCGGCTCGAGATCGGAGATCCCCACCATGACCAGCAAGCCCGCCACGACACTTAGCGCCGCCGTCAGGGAGCGCCGAGTGAACAATGGCCACCGCCTCCGGTCGAACACCAGGACAGTGAAGGGAACTAGGGCGAGCATGCCGATGGCAGTGGCGAGCCCGATGTTGAGCGATGGCAGCGCGAGTCCCTGGTAGTTGGGGTGAACCCACGCGGACATGGCAACGGCGACCGCCGCCCGGGTGACGCCTATGCAGTCCAGGATGAGGATGAATACCCATGCATCCCGATTCGACCGCAGCGGCATGCACCGGTACCGGCGGATGGCCAGGACCGCAATGATGACGATGACTACATCGATGGTG
>CAININ010000129.1 GCA_903849265.1 uncultured Acidimicrobiaceae bacterium | reverse complement strand
CTGTCGAAGCGTCGTGGGTGTCACCGGGCGACGAGTTCCAGATGACCCTGGCCGCGCATTCCTGATACAGCGGGCGGAGTCAGCGCTTGCGGCCCAGGCGACCCCCGGACACGAAAACCGGGAACACCGCGGCCCGTCCAGGTGTTGGAACCGGCATGACGATACGAGCGACATGGAACGGGGCCGTACTGGCCGAAAGCGACACCACGGTGGTGGTCGAGGGAAACCACTACTTCGCGGCGCAAGACGTCCACGACGAGTTCTTCGTGCCGAGCAACACGCAGACGTCGTGCCCATGGAAGGGCACCGCCAGCTACCGCAGCATCGTGGTCGACGGCAAAGAGAACACCGACGCCGCCTGGTTCTACCCGTCCCCCAAGGATGCGGCCGCAGAGATCACCGACCGGGTCGCCTTCTGGAAGGGCGTCAGCGTAGAAACTGTCTGACTTGGTGACGACCGGCCTCGGCGAGCGTTCGCCGAGGCCGGCTCAGTTCCCGAGGCCGGCTCAGTTCCCGAGGCCGGCTCAGTTCCCGGCGGCGGCTCAGTTACCGGCGGCGATCCGCTGCCGAGAGACGTCGAAGCAGGCGATCGCACCGGCGGTCGCCACATTGAGCGAGGACAGCGTCCCGTGCTGCGGAATGGCGGCCAACTCGTTGCAGCGCCTGCGGGTGAGCGCTGCCAGTCCGGACCCTTCCGAGCCGAGCACCAGGGCCACCGGCTGATCACCGAGCGGCAGCTTGTAGAGCGACTTCGGGGCCTCGCCGACCAGACCCACCGTGACCACGCCGAGGTCGGACAATTGTTGCAAGGCAGTCGGGACTCCGGCCACCAATGCCATCGGCAGGTACTCGATTGCCCCAGCCGCCACCTTGGTCACCGTGGGCGAAAGGTGTGCGGACCGGTGACGAGGCAGGACGATTCCGGTCACCCCGGCGCACTCTGCACTGCGCAGGACCGCGCCCAGGTTGTGGGGATCGGTGATGCCGTCGAGGATCAACAAGAACGGCAGGCGTCCCCGCTTGGTCGGCTGGCACAGCGCCTCGAGCGGAGTCTCATCGATCGCCCTGGCCAAGGCGACGACGCCTTGAGAACCGTCCGTGCGGGCAGTTGCATCGATCCGCTTGCGCGAGACGTAGTCCACCTTGATCCGGCGCTTTGTGGCCAGCGCCTCGATATCGTCGAGGATCTCGGCGGAGTCCATGCCTTCGGCCATGAGCAGCGTCGTCACCGGACGGCGTCCGGCGCTCAGCAGCTCGCGGACCGCTTGGCGTCCCTCGATCTGATCGCCCCCGAGCCCCTCGTGCTTCGGTCCGCGTCGGACCGGGACATCGCGGCCGCCCGGTCCCCGTCCGCGGTCATTGACCGGCGCCCGTGCGGGCCCACCAGCCCCACGGCTCGCGGTCGACCCACGGCCGGCAGACGTACCCCGTCCGGCCTTGGCGTCCTTGGCCTTCATCCAGGCGGCCTTCGCCTCTGGCCCCTTGCTGGGCGAAGTGCCGCGGGCGCCCCCCTTGGCCGCAGGTGCCCGAGAGCCCTTGCCCCGTCCACCACTCGATGCTGCAGGACTCATCGGACCTCCCCAGGTCGGTCAGCGGTGACAGATGGTGCGGCGGCCATGAGGACGACCGCGGTACAGGCGATGCCTTCGGCCCGGCCCAGCGCCCCGAGGCCCTCGGCCCGAGTGGCCTTGACGTTCACGGGCGCACCGAGTGCGACGGCCAGCCGTTCGGCCATGGTGGCGACGTAGGGGGCCAGCCGGGGTCGTTCGGCGACGATAGTGCAGTCGGCATTGACTGCACACCAGCCCGCCTCCGCGGCCAACGCCACGACCCGGCGCAAGATGTCGAGTGAATCAGCGCCGGCCCATTCGGCGTCGGTGTCCGGCATGTGCCGGCCGAGGTCGCCGAGCCCGGCGGCTCCCAATACGGCATCCGCGATCGCATGGGACACCGCGTCTGCGTCGCTGTGACCGTCCAGACCCTGCACCCCGTCCCCGGCGATGACCACTCCCCCGAGCACGAGCGGCCGCGCCGGGTCATCGGAGAAGGCGTGGACATCGATCCCCTGACCCACCCGCAGTGCCGGCATGTCGTTCATCACGCAGCGCCGGCCATCAGGGCTTCAGCCAACACCAGATCCTCTGGTCGGGTCAGCTTGAGGTTGCGCAGATCTCCCTCGACGGTCGCTACGGACAGACCGGCCGCTTCGAGGAGGCCGGCGTCATCGGTGGCCTCACCACCATCCCGATGCGCACTTCTCAACGCTTCTGCGACGAACGCCTGCGGCGTCTGCACGCTCACCAGGCCTTCGCGGTCGACCGTGGCGACCACGATGCCGTCCTCCACCCGCTTCAGGGTGTCCGACACCGGCACGACCGGGATCACTCCGGCCGCATCGCCCGAACGGACCGCGGCGACCACCGAAGCGAACAGTTGAGGTGAAGCCAGCGGGCGGGCTGCGTCGTGGATCACGATGATCCCGACATCACCGGGCACCGCGGCAAGGCCGGCGCGTACGGATGCAGCGCG
>CAININ010000128.1 GCA_903849265.1 uncultured Acidimicrobiaceae bacterium | reverse complement strand
GTTCAGTTCTATCCGGCACCCAACGCTCGACGTCTCGACCTATTTGGTCGCAGCGGCCTACGCGATTATCCTTTGCCTCCTCGGCCGAACGCTGGTCAATGCCGCAATCCGACTGGCCCGTCGGCACCGGTGGGTGCAGCACAGAACGATCATCGTCGGCTCGGGCCCGGTGGCCGTGCGCATCAACGAGATCCTGTCGATCGACCACAACTTCGGACTCAACGTGGTCGGCTACGTGGCCGACGAACCTCCGCCAGACGCGATCGGGATCAGTCGAAATTATCTCGGTAGCATCGATGCCCTTCAGTCCGAGACCGAACGACTGGGCGCCAAGGTCCTCATCATCATCGATTCAGGCTTCACCGAGGCCGAGCTGGCCTCACTCGTCCTCCGCCAAGCCCTGTGGATCCAATGCAGCATCTTCATCGTCCCTCGGCTGCACGAGCTGAGCAGTCAGACATGGCACTCAGACATGATCGGGTCGATCCCGGTCATGCGAGTGGGCCATTGCAGCCGCAGTGGATTTCCGTGGAAGTGCAAGCGTGCATTCGACATCGCACTGAGCGCTGTGTCGCTCATCCTGCTCGCACCCTTCATGGCGGCGTGTGCCCTCGCAGTTCGGATCGACGGTGGACCCGGGATCCTCTTCCAACAGGTCCGCGTCGGGCGCGACGGGCAGCCCTTCGAGCTGCTCAAGTTCCGATCGCTTCGCCCAGCAGACGATCATGAGGCCAGTACGCACTGGTCCGTTGCTGCTGACCGGCGTATCTCACCTCTGGGGAAGTTCTTGCGACGGACCTCGCTCGATGAGCTCCCACAGCTGTGGAACATCCTCCGGGGTGACATGAGCATTGTCGGACCACGTCCGGAACGCCCACACTTCGTCGACAAGTTCACCAGTGAGGACCCGACGTATTGGTTCCGTCACAGGGTGCCATCCGGCCTGACTGGGCTGGCTCAGGTCAACGGGATGCGAGGGGACACGTCCATCTCCGAACGGGCCTACTTCGACAACTACTACATCGACAATTGGTCGCTCTGGCTGGACGCCAAGATCATCCTCCGGACGTTTTCGGAAGTGCTGTTCGGCAGGGGCCGATGAGACGACCGTGCCCATGACCGAGCTTCCCCGACCGGGACGGATGCCGCCGCACATCATGCACGTCAGTCAGCCGGTCGAGGGGGGAACCGCCGCGGTAGTCGAGCAGCTCGCCGCTGGTGACCTTGCCCGTGGCTTTACCGTAAGCATCGTTTCTCCTAGGGGACGCCTCGAGGAGTGGGCCTGGAATCATGGGGCTCGTTGGACGGAGCTTCCGTTGACCCGTCGACCCGCATCGTCAGACGTGAACGCTGTGCGCAGCCTTCGCCGACTGTTCGGCGACGTCGACGTCACGTACCTGCACTCGAGCAAGGCTGGCGCCGTCGGTCGAATCGCCCTCGCGACACTCCCGAAGGAGCAACGACCCCGCTGCATCTTCATTCCCCACGCATGGTCCTGGTACGTCGGTGGCACGGCCGCCCCCGCATACAAGTGGTTCGAGCAGCTCGCCAGCCACTGGGCTGAAGCGATCGTGGCGGTGTCTGTCCCTGAAGCAGCCGACGGCCGCCGTGTCCTCCTGGCGGGTGGGGCGGCAAGGGTGGTCCTGATCGAGAACGGTGTCGATGTCACCCGGTTCGCTCCAGAGGGCTCGACGATCGACAAGGGGACTGGGCCGATGGTCGTCTGCGTGGGTCGACTGTGCGAGCAGAAGGGACAGGACGTTCTGATCCGCTCGCTCGCCCTGCTCGACGATCGGTCGGTCCATCTGACGCTGGTGGGGAAAGGTCCCGACGAATCGGCGCTTCGCTCACTGGCTGTGTCGCTGAACGTGACTCAACGGGTGCACTTTGCCGGGCATGCCGACCCGAGGCCGTACTACCGCTCGGCGGACGTGGTCGTACTTCCCAGCCGATGGGAGGGTCTTTCGCTCGTGCTCCTCGAGGCGATGGCCTGCGGTTCGGCGATCCTCGCCTCAGATGCTGGCGCATCGGGTTTAGAAGTCGGCGATGGTATCGTGATTATTGACGGGACCGAGCCGGAGCGATTGGCATCGTCCCTGACTAATGCCCTGCAAGATGACGAACTCCGCAACCGGTTGGCGGCGCGGGCACGTCAGGTCGCAGTCGATCGGTATTCCTCAGCCCTCACGCTCCAGCGACACCGCGACCTTGTGGATTCGCTTGTTGCATCACGCATGCCAGGATCGGAACCCGCCGAGAGCGCAGTCGCGTGACACTCGTACTGACAGCCGTCGCCGACAGCAAGGTGATCCAGAACAAGGAGCAGTGGAGGTGACCGTGACCGACCAAGACGGCGTGGGCTACGCAGGTAGCGGAATCGACGAAACGAGCCCGACAGAGGCCGATCAGAATTTGCGGCGCCCCACAACGGGCCGGACGACGCCGGGTCGCTCCCGTGCTGGCCGACACGCGAAGCCGGTGGCCGTACCGGAACTTGCCGAGAAGAACGGCGGGGCCAGCCGCCCCGACGGATCAGTGGACCGGCTAGGAGCCATCTGGAGCGCGCGCCTCCCCATCATCCTCGGCACGGTGGGCACTGCCATCCTTGTGTTCCTGGTCAGCAGCATCGTCCCACCGGTGTACACGTCCTCAGCGACCGTCAGTTTGAACGCGGCCTCGACGCCAGGCGGATCGGCACAGGACGTCGCTCTGGCCTCCAATGCCCTGGCTGCCCAGGATGCACAGCTTGTGCAGACTGACAGCGTCCTGAGTGCAGCGTCCCAAACGGCGGGAGTCTCGGCATCTACCCTCAGAAGTCACCTCTCCGCCGGAACGGTCGGGTCACAGAACCTCATTCAGATCACGATGCAGGCCCCGAAGGCTGCCG
Organism: uncultured Acidimicrobiaceae bacterium; assembly: GCA_903849265.1. Classification (GTDB taxonomy): domain Bacteria; phylum Actinomycetota; class Acidimicrobiia; order Acidimicrobiales; family RAAP-2; genus Bog-756. The sequence goes on along the minus strand of CAININ010000128.1, from coordinate 25,099 downwards.
ACGCCCCGCACTGGGCCGATGCTGTCGCAGTTGCGTTCCAGGCGTCTCTCATCCAGCGGGCGGACGCGAACTCAGCAGCACTGCAGAACAACGTGGCGAAGCAGTCGGCCATCCTCACTACAGAGATCACCCAACTGCAGCAGTCCATTGCCGCCGCATCCGGGGCGACGCCGGGTAGCGCAGCCCTTGCCGTGTTGGAGAGCGAGGAAAATCAGCTCACCAATCTCATTGCCACGAGAGCAACGCTGACCTCCAGCACGGCCCTTGCCATCGCGTCGCAGCATCCCAATGTCAACATCGTCGTAGCGAGCACCGCCCCGTCCAAGGTGTCGCCCAAGCCGGCCTTCTATTCGTTGATCGGGGCGCTCATTGCGTTACTGGTCGGCTGCCAGTTGGCCGTTGTCATGGCACGCCGTCGAGAGATGGGTGCCGATGCGTTGTGATGCGGAGCCTTCTTCCGGACCGGGGGGCACAGCGTCCAGCTCATCGCATCAGTAGTAGCCCGAACCGACTCCGACTGTCCGAGTTGGTCTGGCTCGCACTCCTTGCCGGCTCTCTTCTGCTCCTCATCGGGGCGGTCTCCGGACTGCTGACCGGGAAGATCTTCCACCAGTACTCGACCATTAAATGGGCCACCCTCGCCGCGGCCCCGCTGCTTGTGGCATTCCTGCTGACGGTCCGGCGCCCTTCGCTGTGGGCGGCCGGCCTGGTGATCATCACCCTGCCGATAGAGCCCTACGTAGCCACAATTCACGCCCAGCCGTTGTCGGTGGTCGTGCTCACGCTGGCCGTGGCCACGTTCGTCGTGACCATCGAGGGAGGTGTCCGACGGCAATCGAACGCGGCGACGCCTGCGCTGGTCCGGGTGGTCCCGTGGATCCTCGTTGCACTAGTGGTTCCCACGGTCTTCGGGACCAGTTGGCAGCATGTGGTCCTGTACGTCGCTCTCTTCGTCGATGTGGCGTGGATCTGCGCACGCGTTTCGTCGTTGTATCCCGACGGCCGACTGGTGGTCGTCCTCCTGTTCCTCGCTATGGCGGCGACACAGTCCATCGTGGCCATCGCTCAGTACGTCACCGGCAATGCGTTCAATCTGTACGGAGGAGCAGGAACATCGTCGTACTCCGCGCAGACGTACTTCTTCAAGTTCGGCACCTCCGTGCGCACCACCGGCACGTTCGTCGACCCCATCTCATTGGGCAACGTACTGGCCATGGCTGTCCCATTGGCACTCCTCGTCCTGCTCCGCAGCGAAGTCCGACCCGCCTACCGTTGGTTCGCAGCGTTGGCCGGAGCAGCGATTCTCGGCGGCCTGATGGTGTCCCTCTCGCGAGCCAGTTGGATGGGCGCGGCAGCGGCCGTCATCTGCGTGATCGCATTCAGCCAGGGTGACCAGCGGCGGAAGGCCGTCACGCTCGCTGTTGCCTGCACGATCGGTGTTGTCGTCGTCGCTTCTTCGCTCTACGGGCCTGCAGTCGGCACCAGGTTCTCGTCGATCTTCAACCCCACCAGCTCGACGGTGCGCACCTCCGCCGGAGACAAGGTCCGGGGGGTCGAATGGGCGACCGCTATCCAGGCATTCGAGGCCAATCCGGCGTTCGGCCTCGGTTTCGGAAACTTTGCCGGATACCTCGAAGCCGAGGTGCCCGGAACCGACTCGAGCAGCCATGCTCAGAATACGGTCCTGCAATACCTGGCCGAAGGCGGAGTCTTCGGCGGGGCAGCGTTGGTCCTACTGGGGGGTGGCGTGATCGCCGACTTACGGCGTTCGCGGCGCACGGACTGGCTCTACCCCGGCCTCGTCGGTGCATTCACTAGTGTTCTGGTCACCTGGATGACCGACTACACCGTGCGCTATCTCTCCGTCGCTGGGTGCCTGGCAATTCTGGTGGGATTGACCGCTACTGGTTGGCGCGGAACGGCACATGCAGCGGGCGATATCAGTACCGACCGGTCCGAGGCAGCGCCATCGGTGCCCGCCGAACTCGGAGTGCGGTAGTCGTGCGAGTCGTCCTGGCATCGACTGTCACGGGCAGAGGTGGCGTGTGGCGGCACATCACCGATGTGGCCGACGGGATGCAGGCTCGCGGATGTGAAGTCGACCTGGCACTTCCGGCCGACGCGTTGGCCTTGCGCCGCGAAGCGGCGACACGCGGGCTCACGGTGCGAGACCTCGGCGCATCAGCACGAGGGGAGGTGTTCCACGTGCACCTTGCGGACACCTACGACAACGTGGCCTTCCGGGCCATCGTGCGCGCTCGCCGACGCGGGTCGCGGATCGTCGTGACGGAGCACCTGCCCCGGTCGGACGCCTCCGATCCGACCGCACGCCCCGAAACCTCCGCAGCGACCCGAGGTGCATATACAGCGAAGACCACATTCAAACGGGTGCAGTATGCCCTTTGCGACCGGATCATCTGTGTCAGCGAGAGCTCGCGCCAGTTCGTCCTGTCGCGTTACGGGGTGAGCCCAGATGCCGTGGTCGCCATACCCAACGGCATCGGTTCCGCCAACCCCTTCATCCGCTTGCCCGACGGTCCCGCCCACTTCGTCGCCATCGGTTCGGTGATCGCCCAGAAGGGATTCGATGTGCTGATCGAAGCGGCCGGATCGGCGCGGTCGTCCTGGTCGGTCGATGTGATCGGAGAGGGTGCCCATCTGGCCCAGTGGAGCGCTCTTTCCGAGGAGCTCGCGGTGCCGATCCGGTTCGTCGGCGGGCTCGATGACGTGAGTTCTGCACTCGACGCTGCCAGCGCACTGGTTGTCCCATCACGATGGGAAGCCTGGCCGTACGTGGCGCTAGAGGCGATGCAGCACGGACGAGCCATCGTGGCGAGCAATGTCGACGGCCTGCCCGAAATCGTGGCCGACGGCACCACGGGAATCCTCGTGCCCCCGGATGACCCAGTCGCATTGGCGCATGCACTCGATCGCCTTGCGGACGATGGATCCACCGCCGAAGCGATGGGACGTGCCGGACGAGACCGCGTCCCTTCGTTCGCCATCGACACCATGCTCTCCCGACTGTTCGACGAGTACCGCTCGACGCGGCGCGGAAGGCGAGTCGGAGCCACCGATGGTCATTCGTCATGAAGATCGTCATGGTGCACAACCTCCAACGTGGCGGAGCACATCGCCGGATGTCCGAACAGGTCGCCCACCTCGACCTTCCGGTGACTGAAGTCACGTTCGAAGGTTCGGATCCAGTGACCTCCAATCCGGTGGTCGTTCCCCTCGTGCACCGAGGCAGCCGGCCGCACCCGATTGCCCGACCCGTGACCCGATACCTCGATCTCCTCTCGCTCATGCAGTCGTATCGGCAACTCGGCGAAGTCGTGCGCCAGCACTCCCCCGACGTGATCTGGATGAACCCCTGCCACATCCTCCAGTCCATGTGGCTGCCCGAAGACCTGGCCCAGCAGTCGGTGTACTACTGCGATGAGCCCCGGCGAACCGATTACGAGGTCGCACTCAAGGGATCGACCAAGATCCGCACGCGGGTCCCCTACTGGCCGCTGCGGCGCATCAGCCGGCATCTGGACCGATCCACCATCGCCCACATCCCTACGATCGCGACGAACTCCACCTACACCGCCGGACAGATCCAACAGGCCTACGGCAGGCAGTCGGAGGTAGTCCGCTGCGGCGTGTCCGCGCAGTTCCGGCCTCCGGTGGCGGACGACCCACGCGATCACCTGCTGTCCGTTGGAAGCCTCATTCCGACGAAGGGTCATGATCTGGTCATCACCGCCGCAGGGCGCTCTGGCCTGGGCCTCCCCGTGCTGGTGGCATCGCATCGGTCGGACCCGCTCGAGGAGGCACGGCTGCACGAGATCGCCCAAAAGGTCGGCGTCGCTCTCGACATCCGGATCGGGGTGAGTGATGACGAGCTTGTCGAGCTCTACCAGACCGCACGGGTAACGCTCTATCTTTCGCACGCCGAACCCTTCGGGCTGGTGAGCACTGAGGCACAGGCGTGCGGAAGTCCGGTGATCGTCAGCGACGAGGGCGGCCTTCCCGAAACGATCCTCCCGGGCATCACCGGATGGGCAGTTGCCCGAGACCCGGATCGAGTTGCCGAGAAGTTGGCGACGTTTGCCGATGTCAGGGTCGCCGCCAGATTCGGTGATGCTGCCGCAGCCCACGCGTCAATGTGGTCGTGGAGCGAATCGGCAGGACGACTCCGCACGCTCATGAGCGAGCTCGCCGAACGATGACCTCGCTGGTCGTCTGTTCCAAAAGCGCTTGGATTCCGTCGATGCGGCGCGAACACGCGCTCACGCTCGCCGCAGCGGAACGAGGTATCGACGTGGTCTTCATCGAATCCCCCGCCGACGTTCGATCCGTTCGCAACGGGTCGGCTACCGAATTCGCCCGTGGCTTCGTCGGTCATTCGGACGACAACGCCCACGACGGGCTGCGGGTCGTTCATCGCTCCACACCTGCGCCGGGTCACCGGGGCCGAATTTCGGAAGCCGTCGATGTTGCCCTGCTCCGACGGATCATCGGCACAACGAGCGACACTGACAGTCCGTTGGTGTGCAACCTCCCGTGGCAATGGGCCGCCACAGCCAGTGGACGGCACCGTCGGGTGTTTGACTGCGCCGATGATTGGACGCAGCTGTTTCCATCCAGCCGGACAAGGCGGCTGACAGAGCACTTCGCTCGGATCGCAGTTGAGGCCGACGAGGTGATCGTGGCATCCCCAGATCTCGCCCCCCTTTTTCCGGGGCGGGACGTCGTTGTCGTTCCCAACGGAGCGGACGCAAGTGCGATCCCATCGGCGGTCAACCCGCCGCCGGGACGGAACACCATGGTGTACGTGGGGACGTTTTCCGAGCGCTTCGACGCCCCTCTCGTCGCCGAGCTCCTGCGTGCCCTCCCCGACTGGCGACTCGATCTCTACGGTCCCTGCGGGTATGCAGGCAGGGGCGACCGCCCGGCACCAGAGCTGTCGTCCTTGCTGGCCGAGTTCGAGGACCGGGTGCGCTGGCACGGCACGATCTCACGAGCCGAAGTGCCAGCCGCCATCGACGCTGGCGATGTTGTCATTGTCCCGAATCGCATCAGAATGTCGCACGGCCAGTCGTCGATGAAGCTGTTCGACGGTGCGGCCAGAGGCCGGCCGGCCGTCGTAGCCCTCGGAGTTGCAACTGGCGCCAGCGAATCTCCGCCCGGGACCTATGTGGCCGCCAATGCCGGAGAGTGGGTGGATGCCGTTCGGGCCGCGTCCACCGAAGAAGCCGGTCTGATCGAGGCAAGGATCGCTTGGGCCCGTTCGAACACGTGGAGCGAGCGATGGCCGGCGTGGTCGGCGGGTGTGTTCGGACCCTCCTCGGCCACCAGTGCACCGTCATGAGGTCACAGATCGACGGCGTGTTGATGCTGACGAACGCACTTTCGCCGGACAAGTTGGGTGGGCTCGAACGGTACGTCCGCGAGCTGTCCGCACATCTGGTCGCCAAGGGAGTGCCGGTGACGGTGCTCACCAAACAGGTCCAAGCAGACCATCCCCTCGAGGAGATCGGATCGGACAGTGTCCGCATCATCCGTCAACCGGTGCCAGACAAGTCGCGCGGCACGTTTGCCCTGCAGTACCCGGCGTATGTGTCACTCGGCACGTTGCGCCATACCCGGGGGCTCGGGCCCGGCTGGATTCTGCACGGCCACTACGCCCTGACGTCGCTGCCCTTGGTCGCGACCCGTCGGCCATACCTGTATACGTTCCACGCTCCGGTCCACAAGGAAGTCCTCAGCGAGCGAGGAGACTCCTATGCGTTGCCCCGCCCCGTCCAGTCGGCGGCCGTGGCCGCTGTTCGGACCGCCGAGCGGTTCGTGGTGGCCAGGGCGACACGCTCGATCACCCTGTCTCGATTCATGCGATCTGAGCTCGCCGAACTGTCCGCCCCGGCTGCGGCGAGGAGCGAGGTCGTCGCCGGTGGCATCGACACCGTCTGGTTCTGCCCCGGCCCAAGGCATCGATCGGAATGGGCGACACCAGCTGCCCCCCTGTTGTTTACCGCCAGGAGGCTGACCGCCCGCACAGGGGTCGCTGAGCTCGTCGAGGCGATGCCGGAGGTAGTGGCCCACCATCCTCGGGCCCAGCTCGCAATCGCAGGGGATGGACACATGCGCGACGTCATCGAACGGCAGATCCGCCAACTGGGTCTCGAGCACAAAGTCGTCCTCCTCGGCCGCATCAGTGACGTCGAGCTGCGCGACTGGTACCGGGCCGCCGACCTGGTCGTGACGCCGACACAGGAGCTCGAAGGATTCGGCCTCTCCACGGCCGAGGCATTGGCGACCGGGACCCCGGTGCTGGTGACCCCGGTCGGGGCGAACCCGGAATTGGTGCGCGACCTCGACCCACAGCTCGTTGCCGAAGGGTCGTCGAGTGGCGACTTGGCCCGCGCGATCTGTCAGCTCGTGGATCAGCCTGCCTTGCTCGAACGCGTGAGACGTGACGCACGAGCATGGGCTGAAACCCGCTGGTCGTGGGATCGCGTCGTCGATCGACATCTCGAGATCTATCGGGACCAGGTCACCCGATGACCATCTCCTCGGATCGCCCGTTCCGGACCATGGTCATGGTCCGCCCGGGCGAAGGCGGCGTCGCCGGCGTCGCTGCATCATGTGCGACTGAATTCCGCGCCCGTGGGATCATCGTGACAGAACTCGTCGGGGACGACAGCGGTTCTCCGGCCCTCGACGGGATCCGCGCCGTTTGGGCCAACCGGAGGCGAATTCGCGAGGCCGACGTCATCCATGTCGAACTTGGCCTCACCGCAGTTGCCGCGTTCTGGGTCGCCCTCTTCGTTTGTCTGATGCGTAGCGACATAACCACCGTGGTCCACGACGGCCCAGATCTCGTCAAGTCACCCGGCAGCGGGGTGATTCGAACCAGCCCGGGGTTGCGTGACTCCATTGCTCACCGCATCTTCGCTCCGATGCTGGACCGCCCCCTTCGGGCCATGCTCCGGCGACGGACTCGGATCTGGCTGACGTTGTCCGAGCGAGCACGCAACGAGCTCGAAGTGGCCGGGCTCCATCCGGTGGCAGTGTTTTCCCTTGGTGCAGATCCCCCCATCTCGACGCTTCCCCCATCACGCTGCACCACGGTGGTGTTCGCTGGGTTCATCGCCCAGTCCAAGGGGATCGACGTGCTGCTCGACGCTTGGGATTCGATAGGAGCGGTCACTGGCCTCGTTCTGCAGATCGTCGGCGGACATGGGCGCCAGTACGAGGAGTACGTCACTGGCCTGAGGCGACGCACCGACGCGTCGCCGCTCCCCGTCACCTGGATCAGTCAGACTTCGGAGGCGGAGTTCCAATCCGCCATCGCGCAGGCTGCGATTGTCGTTCTGCCCTACGTGAAGTCCAATCCGGTGAGCGGGATCGCCGTCCGTGCCGCTGTCGAGGGTCGGGCGATCGTGGCCACTACCGTTCCGGCGTTTGCCGACATGTTGGAGAACGAAGTGACTGCACTACTGGTGCGTCCTGGCGAACCGCAAGCACTCGGAAACGCCATCCTGGCGCTCGCTCGGGATTCCGAGCTACGTGACACGCTCGGACGGACTGCAGCGTCCTGGGCGTCATCGAACTGCACGTGGAAGGCCCACGCAGATGCGCTCACGGTTGCCTATGGGTTCCCGGTCACCTGAGGGACTGCGCTACTTGCGGAGGACCCACTTGCCGATGTCCTTGACCGACCTCGGAGTAACCCTGAGGAACTTCGCCCAGGCATCTTCGCGACGGGTGGTGATGCTCTCACCTGGTCGCTCTTTGAAGATCGGCGTGCGACCGCCTCGAGTGCTGTCCTCGTCGAGGACGGTGTAGTAGTACCACGCCATGGACCGGCGGCTGCGGCCGGGCGGACAGCTCAAGGGGTCGGGGTGTCCGTGGAAACTGTCGTCAGTCGTCTCGAACACGACCAGCCTGTTGGCTACTGGTGCGATCGAAGCCACTTTGGTCGTGACGTCTTTGTCCCACAACTCGAGCTTTCCGCCGTACGCATCGTCCCAGTCCTCGTTCAGGTACAGGAGGACGTTCAGTCGGCGACGCAACCGCATGTGAGGGTGCATGTCGAAGTCCGCATGGAGTTTCAACATCCCACCGGGCATGATCTGATGGAGGCCGCCACCGCGATACCGGGGGTCGGGAATAAGGCCGGGGATTCCGCTGAGCTTCTCTAGGAACTCGACGAAGAGTTGGCTGTTCAGCTCACGAAGCACCTCGGCGAGAGGCTCGGGAATCTGTTCCTCGTCCTCGAGCGCGAGCTTCAATTCGCGCTGGGTGTCGTAGGTCAGCCATGTGCGCTCACCGGGTCCAGGGAACTCACGGATCAATGTTTCGATGACGGCAGAAGGAAACAGGTCGTCAATGACCACGTGAGGGAACGGCACCGCCGTCCGAAACTGCTCCGACCGGTCCGACGCGAGCTCAAGCAACTCGGATCTATGAAAGTTCGTCGTCACAGATCCTGCGCCCCCTTGAGACGGCGTACGCAACACTGCGATGACCATCCTGACCTGGACATTCTAGATGTTTGCCGTCCAGACCCACAAGTCCGATGAAGCGGATTTGATCCCGTGTCGTGTCTGGTTGAGGCCAGTGCAAACCGGCGGCCGGCGTTCCAGCGGTTGATCAAGAAGAGCCCTCCGACATCAGCACGAGTGACGCGACCTCCAGGCCGAATCCGACCAATCCACCTGGATTCCAGATGGTGACGTACGGTGAATAGTACTTCTGCATCGTCGCCACCTGACCTACGACAAAGCCGAGGAGGTCAGATCGGCCCCCGACCATCGCTGCCATTGCCAAGGCCGGTGTCGAAAAGGGAACGAAGCGGTTCGCCTGAGGATGTCGAGTCCCGCCCGAGGTGTTGAGGACCCAGCTCGTGGAGTTGACCAAGGGCATCTCTTGATTGATCTCGAGGTTGATCATGCGCAATATGTCTGCCGACCGGGTGACGAGGTAGAGACGGACCAGCTGGTCGAGTTGGAGCTCCGTGTAGTTGGCATCGAATCCGGGGGCCCCGCCACCTGACTCCGCGAAGTACGCCGCTCCGTCGGACCCGTCAGCGACCGTTGGAGTCTTGGTGTACACGAGTCCGAACCCGGACCAGCGGCCCGGTGGCGGCGATACCGAGAACGCCATCGCAGTGGTGTAATCGGTCTGATACACCGCGTTCCCTGTCGCCCAGAAGGCGAGGGCCATCACGAGGGCATTGCCGATGTTGATGTTCCCGTTCGTATAGTACGTAAGGTTCCCGTTGGCGACGAGGAAATCTGCGGCCGAGCTGATTGCGTTGGTCCATCGGGTCACTTCAGCAGCGGGCAGCTGCGACCGGAGGGCCCACAGCGCCATACCCAGGTTGGTCACGAAGAACATGGTGTCGATGTCCGGCGACTGCGGCCCGACCGTCCCGGTAACGGCCGTGAACGAACCGTTCGCCTGCTGGTGCAGGGCGATAAGCGTGTCGAACGTCTGGATCGCATCGGCGAGCATCGCCGGGCTGCCGTTGTATGCCGCGATGGCTGCTGCCGCCAACCCAGGGCCGGAACTCGCACGCCACTCCGCCGGATCACCTCCGACCCAAAGGCCGATCTGATTACCCGGACTCTGGTTCGCCACCATCTGGTTGATGTCGGCGGTCAGCCACCCCACGGCGCCGGCCGCCACGGGTGTCCGGCCAACAGTCGGAGAAGCAGACACGGGCTGGTACGCCCCGGGTGGCGAACCGATTTCAGCACTTCCGAAGCCGTGCAGTGATCCGTCCTGGGCGAGCAGGGAGTACTCGGATCGCTCAACGTGAGCGGTGATCCCAACGGTTGGCGACGCTACCCCCGTGTTCGCCGTCGACCCGCAGAACGGTGCATCACCGAAGGCGAAGATCCCCCCATCGGACGCCACCAGCCAGTAGCCCCGGCCGTCTGCCGTGGACGCCATGCCTACGATCGGCTGGTTGAGATGGATAGCGCCGGTCGAACCTTGGAACGCTGCGCCGCCGAACCCGAAGATCCCGCCGTCGGACGCGACCAGCCAGTAGCCCCTGCCGTCCGCAGTCGACGCCATCCCCACGATCGGCTGGTTGAGATGGATGGCGCCGGTCGAACCGAAGTAGCCGGCATCGCCGAAGGCGAAGATCCCCCCGTCGGACGCGACCAGCCAGTAGCCCCTGCCGTCCGCAGTGGACGCCATGCCTACGATCGGCTGGTTGAGATGGATGGCGCCGGTCGAACCGAAGTAGCCGGCATCGCCGAAGGCGAAGATCCCTCCGTCGGACGCGACCAGCCAGTAGCCCCTGCCGTCCGCAGTGGACGCCATCCCCACGATCGGCTGGTTGAGATTGATGGCGCCGGTCGAACCGAAGTAGCCGGCATCGCCGAAGGCGAAGATCCCCCCGTCGGAAGCGACCAGCCAGTACCCGGCATTGTCGGCAGTGCCAGAGACTCCGACCACCGGGTGACTGCTCACCACGGGGCCCGTAGTCGGTGGCGTCGACACCTGCGCAACGTCGGAAGTATGTCCAGGTGACGTCTTCGCCGTGGCCACCATCGAGGTTGCCGGAGCGATGATCACAACGGTCAGGATCATCGCCACCATTCGAAGTAGCAGTCCCCGCAGCCTTTGCGGGCTCGAACTGACGACGTTCGCCGATGTTGCGTTGCTATGGCGGTACCGTCGACCGTTGGTTGAGGAACCCTGCACTGCAATTGCATCGGCAAAACCCGCTCTCGCCTTGACCCCCGCCTATCGAACGGCGCCGCCTGCACTGTCGCCCCGCAGCAAGGCAGCCAGCACGTCTGCCTGCCCGTCAAGATCGGCGAAACGCTCGACGAAATCCAGACCGGCTGCCCCCATCGTCTGGCGCAAGCTCGCATCGGCGAGCAGAGTCCGGATCGCCTCGTCCCATTCGTCCGGCGTATCCGCCAAGAACCCGCCGCCCGATCGCTCGACAAGATCGCTGTTCACCCCCACCGGACTAGCCACTACCGGTACCCCGGATGCCATGTACTGGAGCAGCTTGAACCCAGCTTTCGCACGCGCATATTCGGTATCGGGCAGGGGCATGATCCCGATCGCAAGCGGGGCGAAGAGTCCTGGCTCGTCGGCCAAGCTCCAGCGTTGGAACTCAGATGGGCCGGACCACGGTTCGGAACAGATGACCCTGAGTCGACCGAGGCCCTGGTCAGCAAGTCGCTCGAAGACCGGAGCCAACGGATCGAGATATCGGAGGCCCCCGTTTGTTCCGGCCCATCCGATGAGCCCGGCGGTCCCCCCGTCCACCGCCTGGCTGCACGAGGCGACGTCAGGAACCGTCGGGAGGATCGTCGCGCCTGGCACGGCCCTGCTGACCTCGGAGTACAGGACGTCGGTGCTCACCACCACCGCATCAGCACGCTGGAGGATGCGACCAGCCTGTTGGGGGCCGTACAGCCAGCGTGCGACAGGTCCCTTCCCTCGCACGGCCGGAGTCTCCGCGAACACGTTGTCATCGATATCGAACACGACACGACCTTCGAATCGCTCAACAGTTCGGGCAATCATCCCTGGACCGAGCGCATAGAGCCCCCGCTGGATCAAGAGCGCGTCGTACTCGGGGGCGATCGTCTCGACTTCCCTGTAGCGCGACGCGTATCGCCGGGCATGGCCAGCGAAGTACTGAATCTGTCCGATCCGTCCCGGGGGCCGCCTCGGTCGGTCATCGGCCGCAAAGACGTCGACAGTGCCCAGGCGCTCCGTGAGGCGGTCGACGTGCTGAAGTGCGCGGAACCTAGTGGACGCGCTCCAGTCACCGTGCTGGGTGAGTATTGCGATCTTTCGAGTCATACCCACCTGCGCTCAACGACGTTCGATGGCGTCCGCCATCCGACCAAGGACCCAGTTGGGACCTCGAGGATCAGTACGGACCGATCCGCTGATCCGGACTGTTGTCCACGATCATCTGTCCGTTCGTCGCCACGTGCGAGGTCCACTCGGAGCCCGTCCACCAGCGATAGTGGAACCGGCCGCTCGGGTCGGGCTGCCACGAGGGTGGTGCTGCCCCGGACACGGGCGCAGAACCAGTCGCTGGTGCCGCACCGGCTGCCGGCGTGGGTGAGACCGGCGTCGGCGTCGGCGTCGGCGGAACCGGGGTCGGGCCCACGGAGGTACTCCCGTTGGCCGGACGCGGATAGGCAGGGAAGTCGCTACCGGTAGCCGCCATCGGCGCGACCGGAGCCACGAACCGCCCAGCGTCATCGAGCGCGGCAGCCGGGGTCTGGGCCACCCTGCGGACCTCGGCGCGATGGGCGACGAGGTAGAGGATAAGACCGAGGATCCAGCTCAGGAACCACAGCAAGGCCCACACGAGCGACGGCATCCCCCACGGAGTCCGCCCCAGCTTCCTGTGGTCGGCCTCGGACAGGACGTAGCCGAGCACCGCCTGGGCAACGGCAAAGATCAAGATGAGCGTCATTTCGGAACTGCTCACATTCAGCACCTCTTCAGACTACGCCTTATGGACCTCGGTCCCGAGGCCAGCCTTCTCCCGTCGTCGCATCGGACCCGGCGATACGTTGTCAGTGTGGCTCCCTCGCCGACAGACAGCCCCACCGCAGACGCAGCCGCTGGACGCACCCGGTCCTGGAGCGGGTGGGGTTGGGAGGAGTCCGCCGCCACTGCTGTCCAGACCGGCCGCCTCGCAACAGCCCTGGCCGGACGGTTCGGAATCGAGCCGCCCATCGCCCGGACCCCGGCTGCACTCGAAGACATCGACCTGCCCGCCCCCCGTGTCAGCCCTCCCGGTTCCTTGGCGCATGTGTGCTCGACCGATCGCCGGGACCGGGCCGCCCACACGTACGGTCGGTCCTACCGGGACACCGTCCGTCTCCTGCGCGGCGACCTGCCCCATCCGCCTGACGTCGTCGCCCATCCGACCGACGAGGCCGATGTGGTGGCGCTGCTCGACTGGTGCGCGTCGACTGGCGTGGCCGCAATCCCCTACGGAGGGGGCTCCTCGGTGGTCGGCGGGGTGGAGGCCGACGTCGGCGACGCGTTCCGCGGCGTCCTCTCCCTTGACCTGACCGGCCTCGACCGGGTGGTCGAGATCGACCGGGTCAGCCGGGCCGCCCGGATCCAGGCCGGAGCCCTCGGGCCCGTGCTCGAGTCCCAGCTCCGGCCCCACGGGCTCACCCTTCGCCACTTCCCCCAAAGCTTCGAGTTCTCGACACTCGGGGGCTGGCTGGCCACCCGGGCCGGCGGCCACTTCGCCACCGTGTACACCCACATCGATGACCTCTGCGAGTCGATCCGTGTTGTGACCCCTTCCGGCATCGCTGAGTCCCGCCGTCTGCCGGGGTCCGGGGCAGGCCCTTCTCCCGATCGTCTATTCCTTGGATCCGAAGGGGCGCTCGGCGTCATCACCGAGGCCTGGATGCGCCTCCAGGACCGCCCGCGCTGGAAGACCTCCGCCGGAGTCGAGTTCCCCGACCTCGCCGCAGGGGCAGAGGCCGTCCGTGCTCTCGCCCAATCCGGGCTGTTTCCGGTCAACTGCCGACTGCTCGACGCCGGGGAAGCCATGCTGTCAGCCTCCCTGTCGGCCAGTGCCGGAGCGCTCCTCGTCCTCGGGTTCGAATCGGCCGACCACCCGGTGGACCACTCGATGGACCGCGCCCTCGAACTGTGTCGTGACCACGGCGGCTCCCTCCCCGCGCCGCCATCGTCGACCGATAGCGGAGTGCCTGGGACCCAGACACGGAGCGAGGTCGGGAGTGCCGGCCGCGACGGCGCAGCTGGCGAGTGGCGGAACTCCTTTCTGCGCGCTCCGTACACGCGTGACGCACTGGTTCGCCTCGGGATCATCTGCGAGACCTTCGAGACGGCCTGCACCTGGGACCGCTTCCCCGCGCTTCATGTTTCGGTGACCGCGTCGGTGGAGGATGCACTCAGGCGGGTCTGCGGGGCTGGCTGGGTGACCTGCAGATTCACCCACGCCTACCCCGACGGCGTCGCCCCCTACTTCAGCGTGCTGGCCCCGGGCCGGCCCGGGTCAGAGCTCGCCCAGTGGGCCGAGATCAAACAAGCAGCCTCCGAGGCGATCCTGGCTGCAGGAGGGACCATCACTCACCACCACGCCGTAGGGCGCGACCACCGCCCCTGGTACGACCGCCAGCGCCCGGACGTGTTTGCCGCCGCCTTCCAAGCCGCGAAGGCAGCGGTCGACCCGGCCGGGATCATGAATCCCGGCGTGCTGATCGGGTGACCGTGCAGTTCGTGCGCACTTGCAGGCACGACGGTCATGGGCCCGAACCTCAGACGGTCCTGGATTCCGAGGTCCAAGAGGGCGACAATGGAGACGTGACGACCAACCGAGAACTTCGCCGATCCACTGAATCGAGCAACGGGCGAGGGACGCAGCGCCGGCGCACGTCCGTGCTCGTGGCCCTCGGGGCAGTCGCCCTGGGACTTGCCGCGTGCGGCGGATCGAGTTCCTCGACGTCCACCACCAACCCACCCCAGACGACGACCACCACCACGGGGAGCTCGACCTCCTCCACGTCGGCGGCATCCACCTCGACGACGGCCGCCAGCCTCACGGCGTGTCGGACCGCGTCGTTGAGCGTCTCATTGGGCGGTCCGAACGGATCGGCCGGATCCACCCACTACGGGCTCACCTTCCACAACAGCGGATCGGCGGCGTGCACGCTCTACGGGTACCCCGGGGTGTCGTTCCTCGACGCAGCCGGTCACCAGATCGGGGCCCCGGCCCAGCGCCAGACGGGAATTACATCAGCAACCGTCACTCTCGCCGCAAGCGGGGACGCCTACTCGTCGCTCGCCGTGACCGATCCCGGGATCCCCCCGTGCTCGGGTTCGGCCGCCGCCGCCCAGGTCCAGGTGTACCCCCCCGGGGAGACCCACGCCGCGTTGATCGCCGCCCCCTCGGGAATGCTGGTCTGCACGTCCCCGAACACAACCGCCTACCGCTCATCGATCATCATCCCGGTGAGCGCCACACAGATCTGAGGCCGTCGATGACCATTCGGAACCTGGCCCCTGCTGGAGCACCCTGTTGGGTCGATCTCTGGACGTCCGACGTCGCCGCCGCTCGGCAGTTCTACGACGAGCTGTTCGGCTGGCAGGCCCAAGAGCCGAGTCCCGAGTTCGGCGGCTACTTCATGTTCCATCGCGGCGGGGTGCCCGTGGCCGGTGCCATGGGGGACATGGGCGACATGCGTGCCGACAACACCTGGAAGGTCTACCTGGCCACGTCAGACGTGACGGCGGCCACGGCCGCAGTGGCCGCAAACGGGGGCCAGGTGATGATGCCGGCCTATCCCGTCGCCGACCTCGGGAGTCAGTCCGTTCTCCTCGATCCTGAAGGTGCGACCTTCGGTGCGTGGCAGGCGGAGACGTTCCCCGGGTTCACTGTGCTCGACGAGCCCGGTGCACCAGGGTGGTTCGAGCTGCAGACCCGGTCCTACGACCGGGCGCTCTCGTTCTACGGCTCGGTTTTCGGCTGGGACACCGACATGGTGTTCGATACCGAAGAGATGCGATACACGACCGTCGTCGACCCGGCGGACCGGACCCCGGTAGCCGGAATCATCGATGCCGCCAACTGGCTTCCTGAAGGCTCCCAGGAACAGTGGACCATCTACTGGGGAACCAACGACACCGAGGCATCGGTCGCCGATGTCGTCCGGCTCGGCGGGACTGTCGTCGACGGGCCTGTGGACACTCCCTATGGGCGGATCGCTACGGTGACCGACCCCATGGGCACGCTCTTTCGGCTGCGGACCCCTCCGGGGGCCTAGGGCCGCCAAGAGCCTGGCTGTCGGCGGAGGTTGCCATCTCGGGCGGTACCCTGGCGACGGTCGAGCAGCACGCCCCCGGTGTCCAGTGCCGGCGGACCCCACCACGAGCTACGGAGAGCCCCAATGCACGCCATCCCCGCCTTCGCGAACCACCTGCCCGTCAAGGTCCGGTTCGGTCCGGGCGTAGCTTCCACGCTTCCCGACGTGCTGGCCGAGCTCGGATCAGATGCGGTGTTCTTGATGGTCGACGCGGGGATCGAGCAGCACAACCCGGCGGTCGCCGCGCTCCTGGTCGAACTGGCAGCGCGTCCGGGCCTGTCCGTGACCCGGTTCGACAAGCCGGCGGCAGAGCCAACCATCGAGATGGTCGATACCGCCACGGCCGCCCTGGTCGCCTCCGGGGCGACCGCCCTGGTCGCCATCGGCGGAGGGTCGGTCATCGACACGGCCAAGGCGGCCCGCCTGTGCGGACAGCTCGGCCTGACCTTCGCCGAGTTCCTGGCCCGCTCCCCCGGGTTCCCCGTGCCCGACGTCGCCCTCATCGCTGTGCCCACCAGCGCCGGTACCGGCTCTGAGGTCTCCGGTGGATCGGTCGTGTCCGATCCGGTGGCGGGTCGCAAGAACGGGATTGCCAACGCCAACCTGCGCGCACAGTATGCGCTGGTCGACCCGCTTCTCACCCACTCCATGCCGCCCACCATGACGGCCAACACCGGGATCGACGCGCTGGCCCAGGCCATTGCTGCCATCGTGGCCAAGGTGCGCACGCCGATCGGAGACGGCATCGCCTTGGAAGCGGTGCGGATGATGACCCCGGCACTGGTGGCCGCGTACCGGGATGGAACGGACGAAGCAGCACGATCCGGCATGTCGTGCGGATCGATGATGGCCGGACTAGCCATGAACATCTCGGACTGTGCCGCCGAGCACTCGCTCGGCCAGGCCATCGGCGGCATCCGCCATGTCCCCCACGGTCTGACGATCGGGCTGGTCCTGGCCGAGACGCTCGAGCGGGAGCGGGCCCATGTGCCCGATCAGCTCGAGCGGGTGGCCGACGCCATGGGTGAGCCCGATGACGGCACTCGCGACGGGAGCCGCTGCGTTCGTGCGGTGCGCCGGATCCTGGCCGAACTCGACTTTCCAGTGCTGTCGAGCCTGGAGTTCACCAGCGGCGACCTGGACCAGCTGGCCGATCTGGCGCTCGCCGACTACTTCATCACCATGGCCCCCGTTCCGTGGACCAAGGACGAAGTGATCAGAGCCTTCGCGTCGGCCCTTGCGCTGGCCGAGCGCACTGCCTGAACGAACTGTCTGAACGAACTGCCTGAACGAACCGCCTGAGGGCCCCAGCCCTATCCGATGAACGCCCGAAGGATCGACAGCACGCCGCTGGTCAGCAGGACGATGTCGACCAGGTGGATGAAATGGTGGTTGTGGAGGCGGCCGGCGGCAGCGTTACCCGCTGCCCAGCCCACCAGTGCCGGCACCAGGGTGAGGATGAAGGCCGCTACCGCGACAGTGTGGATCGCACCCGAGAGTGCCAGGATCACCAAGCCCACAAGATTCGAGATGGTGAAGACCGCGGAGATCGTCGCCCGGAACGCATCCGTCGGGAGCCCCCGGCCCCGCAGGTAGACCACGAGCGGCGGGCCGTTGGTGGCCAAGGCCGTGTTGAGCACGCCGCTGAGCGCCCCGACGCCATAGGTCGTGACCGGCCGCACCTCTCCCACAGCCCGGCGCTTCGTGGCCGGCAGCAGCATCCACACCGCAGCCGTGCAGGTGGCGACACCGAGGCAGATGCGCAGCACACCCGGTGACGCGGTGACGAGGATGAGTGCGCCGAGCGGCATGGCCACGATCGCACCGGTACTGAGCCGCCATGTCTCCGTCCGGTCGATGTGACCCTGATGGCGACCAGCGGTCAGCAGGCTCGAGACCGTGCCGTGCAAAAAGACGATCACCACCGCCGTCTGCGGAGGGACCACTAGCGCCATCAGGGGAACGGCCAGCAGTGCGAACCCGAAGCCAGCCGTCGACTGGACGAAGCCGGCCGCTAGCGCGATCACCGCAAGCACGGCAAGCACTCCCAGATGGACGCCCCACACCGTCATCGTTGTCGCACCTCGACCATCGTCGTCGTCTTCCCGGCTACAGGAAGTAGAGGCGTTGGAGTGGGATGTCGTCCTGCGCCTCGAAGTGCATGCGCTCTCCGTCGAGGGTGACCCTGGCCGACACCGGGTCGACGTCTACATGGCCCAGCCTTCCGTTTCGCACCATGGCAGACAGCCGCACCTCTCGGCACCCGGCCACCGCCACCCGGCGGCGGCGTGTGGGCCACGGGTCGGACTCGGCCTCGGTGGCCGCCGAGTTCGTGAAGAGCACCGAGAGCTCGGCGGGTGCTGCCCCCATGCCGCCGAACTGCGGCCCGTAGCGCATCGGCTGGGCCAGTTCCGTGGTGGCGTTCGGGTCCCCGATCCGTCCCCATGCCGGAAGCCCACCCTTGATGACCAGGGCCGGCTTGGCCGCGAACGATGCCGGCGACCACAGCACGATGTCGGCGAGGTGGCCCGGGGCGAGAGTCCCGACCTCATGGGACAGTCCGTGAGCCAGGGCAGGATTGACCGTGATCTTGGCCAGGAAGCGCAGGACCCGCTCGTTGTCGTGGCCCGACGGTTCGAATGGCGCGGCCCCGACCGCTCCCTTGGTGACCGCGGCGACAGCAAAGGTCCGCCGCCAGTTTTCGCCGGCCCGGCCCATGCCCAGGGCATCCGAACTCGTGATGGGGATGACGCCGAGGTCGTGCAGAAGGTTCTCGGCCCCCATCGTTTCAGCGCGGACGCGGTCATGGGCGATCGCCAGGTCGCCCGGCACATCCGGATTGAGCCCATGGACGCTCACGATCATGGCGACGTGCTCATCGAGGGCGTTCACTCCGTAGGGCAGGGTCGGGTTGGTCGAGGAGCCGATCACGTGGTCGACACCGGCCAGTCGGAGGACGTCAGGGGCGTGCCCGCCGCCGCACCCTTCAACATGGAAGGCGTGGACCACCCGGCCGTCGGTCACCGCCAGGGTGTCGTCGACCGTCAGCCCCTCGTTCAGTCCGTCGGTGTGGAGGCAGACTTGGACATCGAACTCCTCGGCGGCGTCCAAGGCGGCATCGAGCGTGCGCAGGTGCGCCCCGGTGTCCTCGTGGACCTTGAAGCCGCAGACACCGGCCTCGAGCTGCTCGAGCAGCGGGTCCCGTCGCGCTGACGAGCCCCGGCCGAGGACGCCGACGTTGACCGGCCAGGCGTCCAGTGATGCATACCCTTGGCGGAGCACAGTCGGCGAGCCCACGCCGACGCCCCACATGGGACCGAGCTCCTGGGTGAGCACCGTCGTGATGCCGCTGGCCAAGGCCGCCTCGAAGACCCGGGGTGTCATGCCATGGACATGGGTGTCGATCCCTCCGGCAGTGGCGATGAGCCCCTCACCCGGGATGACCTGGGTGCCGCTGGCCACCACCACTTCGATGCCGTCGGTGATGTCCGGGTTGCCGGCCCGCCCCACGCCCACGATCCGTCCGTTGCGGATCCCGATCGAAGTGGCTCGGACTCCGAGCAGCGGGTCGAGCACCAAGACGTTCGAGATCACCACATCGCACGAGACGGTGGTGCGCACCGACTGCATCCCGATGCCGTCCCGGCCCGTGCGTCCGAAGCCGAGCAGAAGCTCGTCGCCGACAAGACGGTCGTCCGCCTCCACCTCGACCACCAGACCGGTGTCCCCCAGCCGCACGCGGTCCCCCAACCGGGCGCCGTTGATGGCCCGATCCTCGGCATCGACGTGACGGCGGGTCACGTGGCGGCCCCATCGTCTGTTCCGCTCCCGTTACCCGTGCCTAGGGCGTTGTCCGCGTCGTCCGCGTCCCGCTCGTGCAACGACGTGATCATCCGTCCCACCGCCCTTTCAGCCGACTCCACGCCGTACCGGTCGGGCGCCCCCGTGTCGGCGAACCCACAGGCCCGGGCCCGCTCGAGCGCCACCTCGAGTGCACCCGGCTCGTCGAGGGGGCCGTCCACCAGCCCGGCGAAGCCGACAACGACACGGCGTCCACCGAACGGCACCAGGTCGACCGATGTCGTCGTGCCTGGGTCGAACCGCACCACGGCTCCGGCGGGGACATCGAGACGACGCCCGAAACTGGCACGTCGATCGAACCGCAGGCGGGGGTTCGTCTCGAAGAAGTGGAAGTGCGAGGTGACCGATATGGGCACCGGCGCCTCATTGGCCACGTCGACCCGCACCGCGTCGACCCGCACCACGTCGACCCGCACCACATCGTCGCCGTCCGCGTCCCCACGAGTTGGCGCATTGCCGGGCACGACCGCACCTGGGGCCAACACCCCGAGATGCCCGCCGCCCACCGGATCGGGGACGGTCACCAGCCGGGATCCGTCACTGAAGACCGCCTCCACCTGAACCTGGGTGACGATGTCGGCCACACCGGCCAGGACGTCATCGGGGCCGAGAACGGAGCGTCCCACCGCCAGCGCCTCCACCACGGTGAACCCGTCGCGGGCGGCCTCGGCCACCGCGTCGGCCACCAGGGCGATGGTCTCAGGAACGTTCATCTGGAGCCCCCGGGCGCGGCGGGACCGGGCCAACGATGCAGCCAGGTAGAGCAGCAGGCGGTCGGTCTCGGTGGGCGTCAGGTCCACGGTCAGCCGTGCGGATCGATCGAGGCAACCGGGGACGTCGGCGACACCGGCTGCTGCTGGGTGATGCAGTGGATGCCCCCGCCTCGGTCGAAGATCGGGCGGGCGTCGACCAGCACGACCTCGCGGTCGGGGTAGCACTGGGCCAATATGTCGGCCGCCACCTCGTCCGACGGGTCGTCGAAGCCGCACAGGATCACCCCGCCGTTTACGACGTAGTGGTTGATGTAGCTGTAGTCGACCCAGCCCCGGTCGTCCCTGAGCACGGAGGGAGCCGGCACGGCCACGAGTTCGACTCCGGCGACTCCGGCCAGCACCTCGAGCACCTCGCGGGTGACCATGTGGTCCGGGTGGCCTGGGTCGCGCTGGTCGTGGAAGAGGAGGGTGTCCGGCCCGGCGAAACAGGCGACGATGTCGACGTGGCCCCGGGTCCCGAATTCGTCGTAGTCGCGCGTGAGCCCACGGGGCACCCAGCACGCCGTCGTCGTGCCGAGCGTCCGCGTCAGCTCGTCCTCGACTTGGGCTCTCGACCATTCCGGGTTGCGGCCTTCGCCCCGCTGGACCGTCTCGGTCAAGAGGATCGTGCCGCGTCCGTCCACGTGGATGCCTCCGCCTTCGTTCACCATCGGCGAGGAGATCACCGGGACTCCCGCTGCGTCAGCGACAACCTCGGCGATCCTGGCATCCTGGCCCCACGTGGCCCAGGCCTGCGCACCCCATCCGTTGAAGACCCAACTGACTGCGGCCACCGCCCCGTCGTCGACGACGAACGTGGGGCCCATGTCTCGCATCCAGCAGTCGTCGAGGGCCGCTGGCACGAGGTCGATCGCTGGGTCGAGCAGATCCCCGGCGCTGGCGATGTCCGCAGGGTCGATCACCATCCGCACCGGCTCGAAACGAGCGACCGCTCCCGCCACGACAGCCCAGGCCTGGCGCATCCGCGCAACCCCAGCGGCGTCGAGGTCAGCAGTGCTCGGTCCCTCGGTCGGCCACGCCATCCAGGTCGCCTCGTGGGCTTCCCACTCGGCAGGCATCCTTCTGCTCATGGAGTCCTCCTCGGGCATGCGGGGTGCCGCCGCGGCCCATGGCGACCGAGTCAGCGACAGCCCGACGTTTGCGGCATTGGTCTGCGTCGACCCACTCTACGACCCGGCCTGATCAGCGGATGTCGCCGAGGGGAACGCCGGGGTCATGATGCGGGATCGGGATGCGGAGCCACGTCGCCACGTGGGGGATGGTCCAGGCCAGCACCGGGCCGGTGAGTGCGACGAAGACCACCGTCACCACATTGATCGGTCCCCGCAGCGCCACAGCGATCGCTAGCAGCACCGCTTCGATTCCCCAGCGGGCCCGGTGGATCTTGGCCCCCTTGGCCACCATGGCCAGCATGAGCTCTTCCAGGCATCCGGCGCCCAGGTCCGACAGCACGTATCCGGTGACTCCCAGATAGAGCACGGCCAGCGACACCGCCGACATCGCCGCCCGCAGGGGATAGCCGTGCGGTGCCGGCAGGACGACGAGCCCCAGGTTGATGACCAGTCCGATCAGAAAGGCGACGAGGACGGTGCCGATCTTGGGCCGGCGGCCCAGGATCCACGCCAGGATGAGGACCAGGCCAGCGTCGATCCAGGAGCTCGCCCCGACGGAGAGGCCGGTCTTGGTGGCCACGCCTGCATTGATGGCATCGAGCGGATCGGTTCCGAGGCGGGCCTTGAGCAGCCCGGCGATGCCCATGCCGGTGCAGGCGATTCCGATCAGGTAGATCGCAGTGCGGATGATCCGCACCCGGTCCGGCCGCCCGGCGTTCAACGGGACCGTCCGTTCGAAACCACCTGAGCGGACGACTGATCGGGCACGTGCGGAACATTGCCGATGAGGACTCCCTGGCAGGTCGGGCCGGTCGCCAGCAGTTCAGTGTGCACGGACGCTGACGCTATCGCTCTGACTCATGGTCCCATTCCCGGCGACCATGACGCCCGGCACAAGCAGGTGTCGACTCGTGTCTGCCCGCGGTGCCCGTCGGGGCCGCGCCAGCGCCCGGCCAGGCTGGATACAGCGGCGGCGTCACGGCGCACGACCCGTCCATGCGGTTCGACGGGCCCGTGGTGACCTAGCAGTCGCTCATGACCCGCAGGGCTTCACAGATCTCTTGATGTCGGATTCCGAGGTTGCCGATCGTGGTCGTGAGCGATGTCCGCAGGATCCGTTGGAGTCCGTCGAAGTTGGCGACACACTCGGTCTCCAGACCCTCGTCGGCACCGAGCCTGATTTCGGTCGGGATCGAGCGGATGGTTCTGGTCACTGGGGCAACGACCACACCGGTCAGCACGGGCACCGCTTCGGATCTCGTGACCACCAGGACTGGGCGACGAGCCGATGCGATTTCGGCCCACCAGATCTCCCCCTGTCGAGGGTTCGTCACCAAGGCTCCGCTTCGATCAATGCCTTGGTGGCCGCATCGAGTTCGCCGCCATCTTCGTCCGATTGAGGCAGTCGCCGATACCCGTCGACGACCTGCTGGCCGAGCGCTTGGCGTCGGTGCTCGTCGATGATCCGCTCGAGCCCCATTCTCACGAGTTCGGATCGGCTGGCGGCTGCACCCTGGGCAACAAGTTCGTCCACTTGGCGGGCCAGTGCGTCATCGATCCGCGTCACCATCTGTGCCATGCATCAAGCATAGCAAGTTGCATTGCAATTCGTCATGCGGAGGCGGCGGGTCGTACTGAATGCCCCGCCGCACCTGACGGTCTTGCTCGACGCCCGACGGGCGCAGCGTTAAATTCTGCGAGCGCAATCGACGCGTTCGTGGTGGCCACGGCCAGGGTCCGCAAGAGTGCTGTCGTGCTAACTGGTGATCCGAGTGATCTAGAAATGCTGGCGGTTTCGGCCCCTACTGTTGCGGTTCAACCTCTGCAGAGAATCCAATCAGCCCTCTCGATGTTCATCACTGAACAGGGAAGACGATGTCGATCCGACCACAACGTGGGGACGGAGGGACTCGAACCCTCACTGGAGGCGGTTTAAGCGCCCTGCCTCTGCCAATTGGGCTACGTCCCCGTTGGTCACGACTGTAGGCCCGGACCGCGTGAGCAGACACTGATGCCGCGCCGGTCGACGAAACCGATTGACGAGACCGATCGAGCGATCCAACGACAGATCGACAGAACGACCCCGCAACACGGCGCTCACTCCTCCCGGTGGCCGGGCCGATCGCTGGCCAAGGAGTCGACGGCATCCAGCTCTGGCGAGCGAGGGTCATCGACCCGGTGAACAAGTCCGGTCGCATGCGGCCATGGGCCGAGCACCGTCGTGGGCCGGCGGGCGGGATCCCACAGCTCCCACGGCACCGGCCCGGCTCCGGCCAGTTCGCACGACGGGACCCCGGTGCGGGCGAAGGAGGTCCAGGCGGCGCGGATCGACGCCGACAACGCGAACGCTTCGTCGCTCCCGCCCGAGAACCCCTGCACCATCGGGCTCTTGAGCGTGCCGAACACGAACGGGATCTCCAGGGCATGGCACGAGCCGAGCACGCCGTCGAACGCCGGCGACTCCCACGTGAACAGGTAGCAGAACGTCCCCACCCCTGGATCTGCGGCACGGGCATGAGCATCGGCCAACCGGATGCTCCCCACCCGGAACACGTACTCGGTGGCGATGGCAGACCACAGATCGCGTGGCTCCGTGGACTCCCCTCGCCCGGCCCTGGCCGCTGTCACGACGGCGATCACCCGGTCGGCCGACTCCTGGTCCGGAGTCACCCGGCGCATCCAACTGCGCAGCCCGTCGAGATCGAGCGACATCAGTTTGGGGCTGCCCAGGGCGAAGAAAGCCGACTCGTCCCGGTTCGTCCCGATGAGCAGCGGCACCCCTGGCGACGCGCCGGCCGCCACGGCATCGAGGGGGGCCTGCGCCAGGAGGCCGCCGTCGACCACCGGGGTCATCAACAGGCCGGCGTCCGCACCCCCGGCTCCATCTGTGACCTCCGCCGCGACTGCCACCAACCGATCGGCCGACACCCCGGCCAACGCCTCTCGGGTACAGGCCACTCCCAGGTGAGCAGCGATCCGCTCGGCCCGGTCGGCGGCCACATCGGCCGAGCAGGTGTAGGGCGGGCCGCTCTCCACGACCGCCCGGTGGAACAGGCCTGCAGCGGCAGGCACCGCCAGGAGCGCCGCCACGCTCATGGCGCCGGCCGACTCTCCGAACAAAGTGACGTTGCCCGGGTCGCCGCCGAAGCCGGCGATGTGATCGCGCACCCAAGCCAAGGCGGCGACTTGGTCGGCCAGCCCCCAGTTGCCCGATCCCGTCCACTCGCAGCCGTCGAGCCACGTCTGGCCGGGATCATCGAAGGCCGGATGGGCCAAAAAGCCCAGCAGTCCCAGTCGGTAGTTGATGGTGACGACCACGACGTCGCCCTCGCGGGCCAGGAGACCGCCCCGGTAGAGGCCGCCCGAGCCCGAGCCGGTCATGAAGGATCCACCGTGGACCCACACCATCACCGGACGCTGCCCGCCGTCGAGCCCCGGTGTCCACAAATTGAGATTCAGGCAGTCCTCGGAATACTCCTCAGGAGTTCCCCCGAGGGCCTGCTCCATCGCTCCC
>CAININ010000127.1 GCA_903849265.1 uncultured Acidimicrobiaceae bacterium | reverse complement strand
CTGTCGAAGGTCTCCGACGCTGCAACCCGGTGCGCCTACTGCACTTCGACGTTGACGCCCACGGCTTCCTGAACTCCATCGTCAGGTCGGCTGGCCGATACGCGTTGGGAGGCCGAGGCATCGGGCCGCAGGTCTCCTTCTGGGCCGGCAACCGAAGTAGTCGACGGCGACGGTGCGGCGGATACGCCACCTTCCGTCACGTCGGCCACGACGTCCAACGAGGTGAGCTTGGCGTGTACGTGGCCCGGTACTGGCCGCCACACGATCGCGGTGGCGATGAGCGCCAAGGCGGTCAGTACCGCGGACGCCACGAAGGGAATCCAGGATGCGACGGCGAACGCCGCACCAGCAGCTGCGGTCGACACAGCGGTAAGGGCGGTCTGGGTCGTGCCGAACATGCCTTGGATCCGTCCGACCTCTGATGGTTCGGACCCCTGGGTGAGGAGCGACTGCAGTGACGGCATGGCTGCGGCGAACCCGATCGCCTCGATCCCACCGAGCACCATCAGGGCGGGGATCCAGTGGATGAACGGGTACGAGGCGCAGAAGAGCGCGGCGAGCCCGAGCCCCCCCAACACGAGGTAGCGGCGGTCCATGTGGTCAGCGAGCCAGCCACTCGGACGAGCGGCGATGATGAACGGGATAGCGAACAGCGTCCAGGAGATGCCGATCTGCCATCCCGTGGCACCCCGTGACAGCAGCAGCAGGGTCCAGCAGATGTCGTAGATGCCGGTGCCCAGTCCGAGGGCGGCTGCCGCGATCAGCGCACCGATCATCGGACGGGTCCAGTGCAACTTGGCCAAGGGGGTGAGTGCTCCGTCCGCGTCCGTACGTGCGGTCCGTTGGGCCACCCCTTCTTTGGGCTCGACGATACGGAGTGCTGGCACTGCGGCGGCCAGGGCGACGATTCCCGACCCGAGGAACATGAACCACATGAAGCGGTAGCCCACGATGGCACCGATCAGGGGGCCGACCGCCATGCCGGCGATTTCCGCGCTGATGACGGAGGCGAATGCTCGTCCTCGTCGCTCGACCGCCACGGCGCTGGACACCATGGCCAACGAAGCCACGGCCGCGCCCCCGGCGCCGAGCCCCTGCATCCCGCGCAGCACGATGGCGAACGCAGGGGCGATGGGGAACAGAAAGCCGAAGCAGGCGATGGCGTATACGACGATCCCGGCCACCAGCACCGGCTTGCAGCCCACTCGGTCGGCCAACTTCCCCATCGGATACTGGGTCAGGACCCCGGCCGCAAAAAACGAGGCCATGACCAGGCCGGCGAGCGCGTCCGTCCCACCGAGGTGGCGGATGTAGACGGGCAGCATGGGGATGATCGACGTCGACCCCAGCCACAACAAGAAGACGGTCACGGTGAGGGTCCGGACGAGGCGCACCGATTCTTCGGCCGGGGGCGCGGGTGTAGTGGCAGGACCGCGGCGGATCATGTCGTCGCCCGTGTCATCTGCTCGAACGCGGCGCCTACGGCGGCGCGCAGGTCGCCACGCGGGGACGCCAGCCCGAACAGGTCGCACATCCACAGGCCGTCGCACGCCATGCGGAGCACCGTGACGAGCGCAATGTCGAGTCCATCGCCTTCGAGCCGGGCCTGCCAGCCATCAGCAGCCTTCTGAAGCGGCACGAGGAGCTCCGGTTCGGCGGCCGCAGCAGCCAGCAGGGCGGCACCAAGTCGCTCCTGGCCCGGAGCGGCTGGCTCGAGCGTGGCATGCACGTACGCCCGCGCATAGGCACCTGGGCGGTTCGCTTCGGGGCTGCCGGGTTCGGGAAGGAATGCGTCGATGTCTTCCTCGAACTGCTCGATGATCCGGGTCACCATGGCCGCTACCAGGGCATCCCGGGTGGGGTAGTGATAGAGCACACCGCCCTTCGACAGACCGGCCTCGGTCGCGGCGGCTTCCAACGTGAGGTGCCCGACGCCGTCGCGCAGAACGACCCGCTCGGCGGCGTCCACGATCCGACGTTTGGTGGCGGCGCTGTCGCGCTTGGCCGGCCTGACGGCCGGACCGGTCGAAGTGGCGGGAGAAGCGGTGTCGGCGATGGGGGAAGTAGTTGTTGTTGCAGGCACCCATTTACTATACCGTCTGGACGGTACAGTAACTACCGACTAGACGTTGCTGGTCAGTCCCTGCGATTCCCGAGGTGCCAGGACCCGCAGATCCCGCACACGTAGGGATCGAGGTCCACGCCGTGCTCGAGCCGGGCCTGCAGTGCCGACCGGTTGGCCTCGTCCGACGACCCGTAGGCCGTTTTGGCCCCTCCGTCGGACCGCCAGTGCTCGCGGATTCCTCCGCCAGCGTCAGGGTCCCGAGGCCGGCGCTCTTGCTTTCGCCCGCGACGTGCCTTGGCCATGTCGCTACTCCGTGTAGACCGGCCGACGCTTCTCCTTGAAGGCGGCGGCGGCCTCGTTGAGGTTCCCGGTGAAGCCGGCCAGCAGCTGCGTCCGGTTCTCCAGGTCGACGGCGGTCTGCAGGCTCCCCACTTCGAGAGAACCCCACAAGGTGTCCTTGGTGAGCGTGAGTCCCAAGGGGCTGAGGGCGCACATTCCGGCGGCCATGTCGACGGCCTCGCCGAGCACGTCGTCGTCATCGAACACCCGAGACACGAGGCCGATCCGCTCGGCTTCGCCGGCATCGACCTTTCGGCCGGTCAGGATGATCTCGTTGGAGCGCGACGTCCCGACCGCCCGGGGGAGCAGCCAGCTGACCCCGAGCTCGCACCCGGTCAGCCCGTTGGTGATGCCGGCGCCGCAGAACACAGCGGACCGCCCGGCCAGCCGTATGTCGGCACCGAGGCTCAGGCACATTCCGCCGCCGTAGGCGGGGCCCTTGATCGCAGCGATCACCGGCTGGGGCATGTTCCGCATCGCCGGCACCACGCCGCCCATGAACTCCATGGCTCGCAGGCCCATCCGGTGGCGCCCGAGGTCTGCAGTGCCCGGCGGCAGCCCGGCATGCTCGAGCTCGAGTCCTGAGCAGAATGCCCGCCCAGCGCCCGTGAGGACCACCACTCGGCAATCGTTGTCGGATGCCACGGCGGCTAGGGCGTCGTAGAGGTCACCGACGAGGGCGAACGACATCGAGTTCAACCTTGACGGATTGTCGAGGGTGACGACGCGTACGTGCGGGATCGGCGTGGAGACGGAGACGAGGGCCATGGGCACAGCCTCACCGACCTGGGGCTGGAGCGCCATTCAGAAGGGATCCGCCGGCGACCCGGCGTGCCGACGATCGCTGGCTGGGCCATCATCGTGGGGTGCCGATCGAACCGTTCAGTGACTTCGACCCCTACGGGGGCGAGTTGGCCCCCGACGTCCTGGTGGGCTGCCTCCTGGTGTCGACCCCGGCCCTCGACGATCCGAACTTCAACCGCCGGGTGATCCTCGTGCTCGACCACGGGCTGCATGGGGCGTTGGGTGTGGTCATCGATCGCCCGGGCGGCGTCACCGTCGACCAGCTGATGCCCCGGTGGCATGCCCTGGCCACTGCGCCGGCCGAGCTGTTCACCGGAGGCCCGGTAGCGCGCAACTCGCTGATCGGGCTGGTCCGCCTGGTGTCGAGGGAGGCAGCGGCCGAGGGTGCAGCCGGGCGGCCAGAGGGATGGCGCATGGTCGTCGACGACGATCGTCCGATCGGGACGGTCGACCTCGCCACAGACCCTGACGCCTTAGGCGACGCCGTCGTTGCTGCCCGGCTGTTCTCCGGGTATGCCGGTTGGGAGTCGGGTCAGTTGGAGGACGAGATCGAAGAAGGATCGTGGTACGTCGTGCGAGCAGAGGGACGCGACCCCATCTCGGCCGATCCCGAAGGCCTTTGGCGTCGAGTGCTCAAGCGTCAAGGCGGGGCATTGGCTCTGGTGGCCGGGTTTCCGGTGGACCCGGCACACAACTAACCGGCGGACCCGGCATTCGCTCGACGCATCGAACCGATAGCTGGCGCGGACTAGTCGAGACGCCCGAGGTTCCTCTCTGGGACTCACGCCCTCGCCACGGGCTCCGGCGGCTTGTCGATCCCGAGTCCGGGTTCTTGGCCGAACTCGGGTTGGGGTCTGAAGGACCACCTCGGGTCTTGGTCGCTCGGCCCGTGGCGTTGGAGTACCCACCCGTCGTAGGTCTTCAGATGGTGATGGTGGTGACAAAGCAACGCCAAGTTGGGGAGGTTGGTCAGTCCGCCTTCTGCCCTCGAGATCACGTGATCGATCTCGAGGCTG
>CAININ010000126.1 GCA_903849265.1 uncultured Acidimicrobiaceae bacterium | reverse complement strand
GTCCGGGGGCAGTTACACCATGAAGACCTGGAGCCCTTTGATCGCTTCGTAGTCCCGGTCCTGGGTCACAACCGGCAGTGCGTGGACGATGGCGGTGGCGGCGATGAGCGCGCCGAGTACCGGAACTCGACGGTTGCGACAGCGGAGTTCGGCGACGATGCGGGCGAAGGTGCGTGCCACTTCGGTGTCCACCGGCAGGGGGTCCAGGTCGACTCAACGGCTGCGAGTGTGGCAACGCGGTCTGCCCGGACGTCGTCTTGGGCGAGGAGGACGCCGAGCGTCAGTTCGGCGATCGTGACCACCGAGACTTCGGTCGTGCCCACTTCGGGGACGGAAGCCAGCGGCCGCCCGGTCTCAGTGGCCACGGAGTGGCTACTGCTGGCCTGGCCGGGTTCACCGGACGCCGAGCGACGCGGGCCGCCAGCCGAGGGATCAGCCCTGCTGCTCGGGCACGTAGTGCCGGTCTCCGGCCGGGTCGGTCCACACGCGCATCTTGCGGTCTGTACCCGGGTCGGTGAACACCTCGTCAGTGGGGACCCAGCCCGACTCAGGTTGATCTGATTCGCCGTGCCGTCGGACGAACAGGCTCCAGATGACGGCGACCAGTACGGCGATGCCCAACAGGGCCCAGACGACGATCATCGCTTCGGCCCCACGACGACACCGGTGCCGTAGGCGACGATCTCGGTCAGGGACTGGCCGATTTCGGAGCTGTCGAACCGGAAGCTGATCACGGCATTCGCTCCGGCCACCTGGGCATTTTCGATCATGCGGTCGAGGGCGTGGCGACGGGTGTCTTCGAGGAGCTTGGTGTACTGCTTGACCTCGCCCCCAGCCAGGGCTTTGAACCCTGCCGTGAACCCCTTGGCCGCCCCCATGGACCGCACCACGAGTCCGAACACCAGGCCGATGTTGTGCTCGATGGTCCACTCGGGAAACTCGAGCGCTGTCGTGATCGGGAATTGGATCCGACCTTCCGATGCTGCTTGCTGATCAGACACAGGGCTGCTCCTGTCCGGGCGTCCCAAGATCGAGCCGCCGCTGCGTTCCGATCGTACCGAAGGACCGTTCCCGTTGCCGTGACCCGGAGTGCATGCTGGCCCGTCCGACGACTGGGTGCCCCTAGTCTCACGGGTGATGTCGCCCACTGATCCCCGGCACCGGACCGGCCCCCAGGAGATCCCCCGACCGCCGTCGCACCGGCTCGGCGGAGACGCGCCCTGGGCGCACCTCGGCGTCGATGTTCGATCGTCCGTGCGGCTCGATGCTGTCGTCTCCGCAGTCCTGTCGAGGGACCGCACTGGCGATGCCGGCACCGTGGCCACCGAGGTGTCCGAGTTCTCGCGCTCGTTCGCCGATGCTTTCCCGGACGCCAACCCGGCCGCCGTCCTGGTGGCGCTGTTCGAGGACGAGGGCGAGGCCCGGGTGCTGCTCACTGTCCGCTCTGCTCGCCTGCGGTCCCATCAAGGTGAGGTCGCCTTCCCTGGCGGCAAGCTCGACCGCGGCGAGGGGATCGAGGAGGGCGCCCTGCGTGAAGCCC
>CAININ010000125.1 GCA_903849265.1 uncultured Acidimicrobiaceae bacterium | reverse complement strand
TGCGCAACTCGCTGCCGGGCAGCCCCTCCATAGGGACCCTTGCCGATAGCGTCGTCTTTTTCCCCGCGTTGGCGACGGTGACGGTCTGCATGCTTGCCGCCGCCGTGACCTTCGTCCGGAGGTCGCACGCCAAGGAGTGACGAGCCTGCGTCAGCAGCCCAGGCCCGATGCTGCCAGGTTGAACGTGAAGTCGACGGCCCCACCCAGTGAGGTCTGCCGGAGGCCGGTCGCCGTCCCGACGCCCTGGGCGTGGGTGTAGGCGCCGGAGCCACCGATCACCTGAGCCACGCCCTGGAACGTCGTGTTGCTCGTGACTGATGACAGCGTGGCCGGCCCCGTTGCACTCACCCCGAACGACCCGGAGGCCGTGGTCACCGTGATGAGCCCGCTCCACGGTCCGCTCCCATTGACGTAGTTCACCGTTCCGAGGAACTGCAGCGTCGCGGCCTGATTGCAGACGGTCGTCGTGCCGGTCAGAAGGTTGGACCCGAAGACCTTTTCGCTGTTGACGCCCACGGTCGTCAGGTGTCGCTCCTGTGACGTCATCGACGTCGAAAACGTGACACGGGCGGGATGACGCTCATCGGCACCGGCGTTCGTGACCTCTGAGGACGCGCCGACCGCGCCGACCGCCAACGCCGCCACTGCCAACCCTGCGACCACGCGTGCCTTCTTGCTGGTGAACATGTGCCTTCCCTCGTCTGTCGACGTCGTCGAACCTCATGGTGCGGACATAGGTGCATTCTTCCGGTGAGGACCGGACCGGTCAACGGATGCACCTGACCTGCACCCCCTCGTCGGGCGCCATCGGGGCGAACGGTCTGACGGGAAGCGTGATTCTTATATATCGTTCTATGGCAGTTCGGTTGTTGTATGGTTGCTAAACGGTTAGCGCCTTGGGTGAGGACGCTGATCCGGGGCCATCGAGCGACTAGGGGGGGTAGATGTTGGGCATCAGGCGCCAGGGCCGATCGTAGAGCGACGCCGAGCGAATACGATCCCGGCCCAGATATCTGAGCGGTATAGACGAGCTGACGTAAGCGCACCCAGGACGAAGATGACGTCCCCTTCAGGGGGTCGAACGACCAGTGGAACAGGATGAACACATGACGGAGCTGAGCACAGTGGCAGAAGTTCTGACCGGTACCGAGGTCGATGTCGACCAGGCGGCAGTCGTCGACGGCCGGGGCACTGCGTTGAGGATCCTCGACACCGCGATCTCCATCATCGAAGCGCATGGCGAAGCAGGCCTGCGCATGGGGGACCTGGTCGATCAGTCGAGGACGACCGTGGGATCCGTCTACCACTTCTACGGCAGCCGGGAAGGGGTCATCGAAGCGGTCCGGGCTCATCAGTTCGAACCGGTCACCGGCGCCAACCCCGACGGGCCCGAAGCGATCGTCCAGGAGCTGATCGACACGCTCGAGCTAGCACAGCCAGGCGACGACCTCCTCGATGTGGCGGCCACGTTCATGGCCCGGTTCTTCGAGGAGGACACCACCGAGCACCTGTGGCAGACCTACGAGATCATTGGTTCGGCCCGGCTCCGGCCCGGACTGCGTCACTCGATCGCGTCAGCGCAAGGTGTCCGCAACGCCAACTACGCGAGGCTGATCGAGCTCCTCCAAGAGAAGGGGATGATCAAGCCCGAGTTCAATGCCTGGACGTTGGGGGTCTTCGTCCAGGCCTTCGCCAACGGCAGGCTCCTCGGGCTGATGGACGAGTCCGAGGAGTTCACCGAGGACGCGTGGGCAGCGATCGTCCTCCACTTCCTCGAATCCATCCTCGTCACTCCGTAGGGGTCGCTGGTCGCCGTACTCGCTCTCGCTGGCGCCGCGGGGTGCAGTTCCGCATCGTCATCGGCGCCCACGACGGGGCATCATCTCCGACCAGCACCATCAAGGTGCAGGCCCGGGCGGCACCTCGAGTACTTCTGGGGAGCGACGGGCCACCCGCGGACCCCTCGGCGCCGGTCCCACCCGCAAGACGGCGCTCAACCTCGGTGTCATCAACGGATGAGTTCGGCAGCAAGGTGGGACGTCATGTACCCAAAATCGAGCACCGTCACACCCATGACGGACAATCAACGTCATGACCGGGACCATCGCCGAGGAGTACTTGACCCGGGCCGTGGTGTTCTCAGCTGACCCAACGCCTGCTCAGGAGCGCTTGCTCCGGTCCTACTGCGGTGCTGCCCGGTTCGCCCACAACTGGGCGCTGGGTCAGGTCAAGGACAATCTCACCATCCGCAGCGACGAGCGGGCCGCCGGCCTGTCCGAAGATGCCCTCACGGCGTCGTTGTCGTGGTCGGCCTTCTCCCTGTCGAAAACCTGGAACGCCGCCAAGGACGAAGCGGCCCCGTGGTGGAAAGAGGTCCCCAAGCACGCCTTCCAATCCGGAACCACTGCCGCCGGTGCGGGGCTGGCGAACTTCTCGGGCTCCCGAAAAGGCACGCGTGGTGGTCCACGGATGGGCTTCCCCAAGTTCAAGAGTCGAGCCACGGCCAAGCCGTCGGTCACCTTTGTCGAGCTCAACCACCAGCTGTCGTGGCTGGAGGATGCGGACGTGCGGGCCGGACGCAGCCAACCCAATGGCCACCACATCCGCCTGATGCTCCCCCAGAGCACCCCGGACCGGGACGTGCGCCGCCGCCGGGCCAACCTGGCCTGGATCCACACCACCCAGTCCACCCGTCGGCTGGCTCGCAAGCTCGAGTCCGGTGCTGCCTCCATCCAGGCGGTCACCATCTCGTTTGTGGGTGGCCGCTGGCAGGTAGCCCTCTCTGTGCGCTACTACGTGACCCCCACCTCCAAGCCCGTCACGTTCCACGGCGGCGCCATCGGGGTCGATCTCGGTCTCACGCACTTGGCCACCTTGTCCCGACCCGTGGCGGGTCTCACCGACGAGGTCGGCCACATTGCCAATCCACGCGTGTTGGCCACGCAACTCACCAAACTGGCCCGGCTGGACCGCAAGTTGTCGAGGTGCCAACCGGGATCGAAGAACCGGACCAAGGTGAAGGGCCAGCGCGCCCGCCTGCATGGCACAGCGGCCAAGACCCGGGCCCTGGCGCTCCATCGCATCACCAACGCCCTGGCTGGTGGGTTCGACACCGTGGCCATCGAGGACCTGCACGTCAAGGGCATGGCCACCAAGAAGCGCCACCTGGGCCGGTCCTTGGCTGACGCCTCCTTTGGGGAGTTCCGCCGCCAACTCGCCTACAAGTCTCCCGACCGCGGGACCACGCTCGTGGTGGTCGGCCGGTTCTACCCCTCTTCGAAGACCTGTTCTGCCTGTCTGGCCGATGGGAGAAGTGCAGTGAAAGCCAAACTGCATCTCTGGGAACGGGTCTTCGAGTGCAGCACCTGTGGCATGTCCCTCGACCGGGACGTCAACGCAGCCATCAACATCGAAGCCGAGGGCAGGCGACTGCTCGCGGCCAAACTGGAATCCGTCCAGCCGATGCCATCACCACAGGACGTCGCCGGGCTACGACCGGAGACGAAAAACGCTGACCCGAGGACAGAGAAGACCGAGGTGCCCACGGGCACTGCGGCACTGGCCGTGTCCCCCAATGGGGACGAAAAGGCAGAACCACGCAGTAGTCGCCCCCTTGTGGGGGCGACTACTTAGGACGTGGACGGGGTGTGGTCGCTCAGCTGAAAGGCGAGTGGTTGCACCCGGTTCGGAGGGCAGGTGCGGGTGTGTGTCTTACGCACACCCATCCCACCTTGCTGCCGAACCTATCAACGGACTACTCCACGACTCGCCGATCTACGACGGCGACTTCGCCGATCCCTACGTGCTGGCCACCCCGACCGGCTTCACCGTCTACGCCACATCGACGGCACCATCAGGCACGTATGCGGGTGCCCACATCCCCAGCATCGTCCTGCCCCGGAACTCGGGGTTCTCCGGCTCCTATGTCGGTGATGTGCTCCCGAACGTTCCGGCCTGGACAACTCCCGGATCCCAATGGGCACCCTCGGTGTGGGCACGTCCCGACGGCACCTATGTCCTCTACTACTCGACGCCCTCGTCTCACCTCGACGCTTGCCCGTCCCAGTCACGGGCGGCCACCTGCATCCCGAACGCTCAGACCGGCTGGGCCCCTGCGATGTGCATCTCCCGGGCGACGAGCACCACTCCCACGGGACCGTTCATCTACGACTCGTCCTCAGCGTTCATCTGTCCCGCCGCACAAGGCGGGGCCATCGACCCGAGCGTGTTCGTGTCGGACAGCGAGGCGCCATGGCCCCTCGGGAAGAGCGATGGGAACTGCTGCAACCAGCCCACCTCCATCTTCACCCAGCCGCTGGCACCCGACGGCCTGTCGGTGGCGGGCCCGGCGCAACCGCTCATCGGGGCCACGCAAGCCTGGGAAGGCGGTCTGGTCGAGGGCCCGTCCATGATCCAGGGAGGAAGCACCTTCTGGCTGTTCTATTCGGCGAACAAGTGGGACTATCCCAGCTACTCCATCGGGATCGCCCGGTGCATGTCGATCAGCGGGCCGTGCACGAAACCCCTCGATAAGGCGTGGACCGCATCGTCCACTACACCTCGACCAACCAAGGCCCAGGAGGCGAGGAGTTCTTCCAGACCGGGCCGCTGGTCTGGATGGTGCACCACGCACTCGCTACCGGCCAAGCCGGCAACTCGTCGCACCGCTTCCTCTACGTGGACCTGCTCACCGTTCCCAAGGGAGGCGTGCCTGAAGTTGCGCCAAACGTCCCGGCCGCGGCCGTGGCACAGGTCATCGTCAACTACGAAGATCCCTCGTTGCCATCAGACCCTCGACGCGAACCACATCGACCCGCTCGAGGCCTACACGGCGATGATCGCTGGTGCGGTGTACTTCTGCCCCGCCCAGACGTCCCGGTCCCTCCAGTGGATCAACCCGGCCCTCGGGTCCTGACAGCACGAATCGACAGATTCCGTTGGCAACAGTGCACCTTTGGTGCCATCAGCACGTTCCGCATCGGCATCCCGATGCGCACCGTTCCTGGCGGAGACGCTCCTTCTCCCGTTCCTTCCTCGCCCGTTTGGCGAAGTTCGGGCAGGCGATCCCGATGAAGAGCACCAGTGCGCCCGCCGCCTGCCAGTTGCCGGTCACCAAAGCGACCACCAGTGACGCAACGAGCACCGAGAGCACGAGGATGGTGATGAGGCCGAAGAACGTCCTCATCCTGCGTGGTCCAGTCGCTGATCGCCCATGATCACGACACCGTAGGGGCAGGGTGTGACTTTCATGTTGGAAAGGTCCACCTGCGAGGCCGGATGGGGTGATGCTCTGTCTTCGGTCCGTGTCTTGTGCCGCTCGAGTCGCTCACGGTCCATACAGGGCATCGGACCGTCTCCTGACGAGACTCGCTGGTAGCGTGACGCCGTGCTTCCCTCCGGATCCCCCATCGCGGACGGTACCGGGGCACGGGGACGGCGCTCCCTCCTGCTGTGCCTCGTGGCGGGCACGGCGTTCGCCACTGCAGCATGTGGAGGGAGCACCAGCGCAGATGCCCACCTCACGTATGTGGCCGCAGGCCAGCTCCCGGCATCGGCCTACCCCACGGGGATCGACAAGTCGGCAGGTGGGGCAACGGCTGGGACCGTTCCGCTGGCCAAAGTCGATCCGACCACCGCCCTCTTCACCGCAGTCGGAATCTTCCAGTCGTGCCTGTCGAGTCAAGGGGTCACCTTCATCGGTGTTCCCAGTGCAGCCACACCGAACGCTCCGGCCAACAACCCGACCTACATCAAGAGCCTGTCGGCGTGCGCCGCCCGGAGCAACATCCTCCAAGCGCTCAAGACCGTGCAGAGTGCG
>CAININ010000124.1 GCA_903849265.1 uncultured Acidimicrobiaceae bacterium | reverse complement strand
TGGGCCTCCACGGTGACCTACACGCCCACGGCAACGGGCAACTCGACGCTGAGCGTCTCCGGACTGCCCCCGGTGCCCGGCTCCAAGCCGCCGTTCCCGCAACTCGTCACCGTCGTCACGGCCGGCTAGGGGGCACCCACGGGGCGCCCTGGCCTCCGTTGGCCAGTTAGGCGCCCTCGTAGTCGAAGCCCAGGTCAGGAGCGGTCAGCAAGGCCGTGAACTCGAGGCCCTCGGCCGCAGCCATCGCGGCACAGGTCCCGCCCCGGTCCACCACAGCGACCAGGAGCACTGGCACCGCACCGGCCTCGATCACGGCATGGGCCGCCTCGAGCAGCGACGTCCCTCGGGTGACGGTGTCCTCGGTAATGACCACCCGGTCACCGGGGTCGAGGGCGCCGGCGATCCGACCGCCGGCTCCATGGTCCTTGGCCTCCTTGCGGACGCTGAAGGCCTTGAGGCCGCGGCCCCGCTCGGCGGCCACCCCGGCGGTGACGAACGCCACCGGGTCCGCTCCCATGGTCAGGCCGCCGATGGCGGTGACGTCGTCGGGAAGCACCGAGAGGATCCCGTCGGCCACCAGCACCATGGCCTCGGGCCGGCACACGGTCTGCTTGGAGTCGATGAACCAGCTGCTCTTACGGCCCGACTTGAGGATGAAGTCCCCTCGCTTGACCGAGTGCTCGAGCAGGTGGGCCCGCAGGGCCTCGAACTTGGTCTCCGGCAGGGGCGTGGTCACGGGTGGGCCTTTCGGTCGGAGTTCGGCGGGGTAATCGTCACACTGCTGGCTGGTCGATGGATCCCGCCCACAAGGGGCGAGCGGGTGTTCAGACGGTGTCGAGCCACAACGGGGGACCGACCATGTCGACCCCGTGCTCGCCTGCCTCCACCCGACCGACGACGACCGGATCGAGACCGCTTCCGCGCAGGGCAGCCATTGCATTGTCCGCGGTAGCCGCCGACACCATCAGGACCATGCCGAGTCCCAAGTTGAAGACCCGGGCCATCTCGTCGTCGTCGACTCGTCCGAGTCGGCGGATCTCGGTGAAGATGCGCGGGATCTCCCAGGTGCCCCGCTCGACGATGGCCCGACAGCCCTCGGGCAGCGAGCGGGGGATGTTGCCGGCAAATCCGCCACCGGTGATGTGGGCCACGGCGTGGATCTCGGAAACAGCCAGGGCGGCCCGCACCGCCGGGGTGTAGAGGACCGAAGGCAGGAGCAGCTCGTCGGCCACCGTGGTGGTGGCACCGTCCCAGGCCGGCGAGTCGAATCCGAGGCCGGCCCGCTCGAGCAGCACGTGCCGGGCCAGGGTGTATCCGTTCGACCGGAGACCGGGCGAGGGGAGCCCGACGAGCACGTCACCGGGGACCACACGAGCCGAGCCAAGAATGGCGTCACGCTCGACCACGCCCACGGCGAATCCGACCAGGTCGAACTCGTCAGGGGCCATGATCCCGGCGTGCTCGGCCATCTCGCCGCCCAGCAGGGTGGCGCCCACCTGCCGACAGCCTTCGGCCACACCCGAGACCAGCTCGGCCATCCGGGCCGGCTCGACGCTCCCAGTCGAGATGTAGTCCAAGAAGAAAAGCGGCTCAGCCCCCTGGCACACCAGGTCGTCCACGCACATCGCCACCAGGTCGATCCCGACCGTGGTGAACCGTCCGGTGGCGTGAGCAACGGCCGCCTTGGTGCCGACTCCGTCGGTGGCCGACACCAGCACCGGCTGGCGATAGCGGGAGGTGTCGAGGGCGAAGAGCCCACCGAAATCGCCGAGACCCCCGAGGACCTCGGGCCGACGGGTCGACGCGACCATGGGCTTGATCAGATCGACGGCCCGCTCGCCGGCGTCGATGTCCACGCCGGCGGCCGCATAGGTGGCCGGGGCGGTCGGATCCGGCAAGGGTGCGGGTGCGGTCACGCCGGAGCGGAGCCGGCAGATGCCGCCACAGACGGGCGTTCGGTGATCGCCACCTTGACCTGGACGGGCACGGGATAGTTGCCGGTCAGGCAGGCATCGCAGAACCCGGCGCCAGGGGCTTGGATGGCCTCGACCAGGTGCTCCAGACTCAGGTACTCGAGCGAGTCCACGTTGAGGTACTCGACGATCTCGTCGAGCGTCTTGATCGCGGCCAGCAGCTCCGTACGGTCCGGTGTGTCGATGCCGTAGTAGCACGGCCATTGGAACGGCGGGGAGGAGATGCGCAGATGCACCTCGAGTGCTCCGGCTTCCCGAAGCATCTTCACCATGGCCCGGGTGGTGGTGCCCCGGACGATGGAATCGTCGACAACGATGACCCGCTTGCCGGCGATGTTCTCGCGCAGCGGGTTGAGCTTGCGCCGCACGCCATTGGCCCGCTCGGCCTGGGTCGGGGCGATGAAGGTGCGGCCGATGTAGCGGTTCTTGACGAGACCCTGGCCGTAGGGGATCCCGGATCCCAGTGCGTATCCCTCTGCCGCCGGGACACCGGATTCAGGCACCCCCATCACAAGATCTCCGGCCACCGGGCGCTGGGTGGCCAGGAGCTGACCCATGCGCCGGCGGGCTCCGTGGACCTCGTTGCCGTACAGCGTCGTGTCGGGACGTGCGAAGTAGACGAACTCGAAGATGCAGAGCCGGGGGTCGAGGCGCTCGTCGGGGAAGGGGCGCTCGGAACGGATCTCCTTGCCGTCGATGATCACCATTTCGCCGGGCTCGAGCTCACGGATGAACGTGGCCCCGATGACATCAAGAGCCGGAGACTCCGAGGCCAGGACCCAGCCCTGCTCGAACTCGTCGGTGGCCTCGAGCCGGCCGAGGCACAGCGGGCGGAAGCCGTTGGGGTCGCGGATGCCGATGATTCGGTCGGCGTCCATCAGCACGAAGGAGAAGGCCCCTTCGACCTTGGGCAGGACATCCATCAGGGCCTGTTCGAGGTCGCCGGCGTGCTGTGCACGTGTGCGCTCGGGATCGTCGATGGGAAACGCCTGACCCAGAAGCTCGGCGACCAGGTCGCTGTCAGAGGAGACCAGGCCCGGCAGCATGTTGGCCAGCCCGGCCAGCTCATCGGTGTTGGTCAGGTTGCCGTTGTGGGCGAGGCCGAAGCCCGCCCGGCCGACACCACGGAACACGGGCTGGGCGTTGATCCAGTCGCTCGACCCTGCCGTCGAGTACCGGGTATGGCCGATGGCCAGGTGGCCGCGAAGGCCGGAGAGCTTGCGCTCGTCGAACACGGTGGTGACGAGGCCCATGTCCTTCATCACCGTGATGAGGTCGCCGTCGCTGACGGCCATGCCGGCCGACTCTTGACCGCGGTGCTGCAGTGCGTAGAGACCGTCGAAGGTGAGATGTGCCACTGGCCGTCCCGGGGCGAACACCCCGAAGACTCCACACGCTTCTTTGGCATCCATTATCGGTTGGTCACCGTTCACACCGGGGGTCGTCGGACTGGCAGGGCGCGGTCGGACTCACTGCATCTCTGACCACGTATCGACTCTAGTGCCACCCGCACACCATCCGCCCATCCGCCCATCCGCCCATCTGCAACGTGTGGACCGCCACGGCCCAACCGCCGTCCCACCCTGCCGGTAGCGTGCGCCGCATGATCGACCTGCACACCCACTCCGACCGGTCCGACGGGAGCGAGGCTCCCGAACGGGTCATCGAGATGGCCCACGAGGTCGGCTGCAGTGCGGTGGCCCTCACCGACCACGACACCTTCGCCGGCTTGGCCCGGGCCCAGGTCCGGGCCGACGAACTCGGCATCCGGCTGGTGCCCGGCTGCGAGGTCTCCTGCGTGCCGGTGGCCGGGGGTGGTGTCCACGTGCTCGTCTACTTCGTGGAGGACACCGAGAGCCCGCTCGGCCTCGAACTCGACCGGCTCCGGGACGACCGCAGCACCCGCAACCAGGCGCTGGCCGAACGTCTCCAGGAGTTGGGCGTCCCGGTGACAGAAGAGATGGCCGCGGCCCACGCCGGCACCGTCGAGGGGATGGGCCGACCCCACTTCGCTCAGGCCATGGTCGACGTAGGGGCCGTAGCCAGCCTCGACGAGGCCTTTGAGCGATACCTGGGCAACGGAGGTTTGGCGTACGTGCCCAAGGGCCGCCTCACCGTGGCCGACGTGTGCCGATTGGCCCGGGCCTCAGGTGGCGTGGCCGTGCTGGCCCACCCCCACACTCTCGGCCTCGAGGGGGACGCGCTGGCTGCTGCAGTCCGTCAGATGGCCGAGGACGGTCTCACCGGCCTCGAGGCCGTCTACGGCAGGTACTCACTGCGACAGCGGACCGACACTGCCAACCTGGCCCGGCGGTTCGGTCTGGTTCCCACTGGCGGTTCGGACTTCCACGGGGCGACCAAGCCAGACTTGTTCGTGGGGACGGGCACCGGCGACCTCAAGGTGCCCGACCGGGTCCTCGACCAACTCGAAGCAGCCCGACCGGTGACCTGAGCCGCCCCGACACCCCTGCCTCCGGAAACCGCTGCGCCCCGGACACCCCTGCCTCCGGAAACCGCTGCGCCCCGGACACCCCTGCCTCCGGAAACCCTGACGTCGAGCTGCGTCACCGCCAGGCGGAGTCGAGTCCGATGCCGCAGCCTGGCGCTTCAGTTGGAGACAGGTGCCAGGTCGTCGAGGAGATCGGGCAGCCGCCCTCGCCAGGTGGC
>CAININ010000123.1 GCA_903849265.1 uncultured Acidimicrobiaceae bacterium | reverse complement strand
GTCGGCGCCGACCCTCCAGACGAAGACGGGGGCATCGTCGATGTCACCGGCGGGCCGCACTCCTGGCGCTGAAGTGGAGCTGCCTCCCCCCGCAGCGGCGGCCGCCAACGTAACGCTCAGCCGGTTGTCGATGTCCCGGTTCAGTCGTTGCACGATGGCACCGTTGACGACCAAGGCGAGGAGCACCGTGACGGCGGCGACCACCGCGGTGGCGACTAGGGCGACTCTGGCAGCGTGGATCCACCGGGCATCCGGGCGCCTCATCGGGGCACGATCCGATAGCCGAATCCGCGTACCGTCTCGATCTGTGCGCTGCACTCGGCGAGCTTCGAGCGGAGCCGGCCCATGTGCACATCGATGGTGTTGGAACCGACCGGGTCCGCCTCGTCGTCCCACACCTGCACGGCGATCGTCTGGCGGTTGACGGCGGCGGGGGACCGTCGCAGCAGCAGTTCGAGCAGCCCCATCTCGATGGCCGTGAGCGACAGCACGTCATCGCCTCGTGCCGCCATTCGCGTGGTCGGGTCGTAGGTGAGGTCGCCGCAGCCGAGCACGGGGGCCAAAGAGAGGGCCGGACGTCGCTGCAGGGCAGACAGCCGGGCCGTGAGCTCAGCGAAGGAGAAGGGCTTCACCAGGTAGTCGTCCGCACCTTTGTTCAGGCCTTCCACCCTGTCCTCGGTGGCGTCCCGGGCCGTCAGCATCAGTACCGGGGTGCGGTCGCCACGGGAGCGCATCTTGTCGAGCACTTCGATGCCGGTGATCTTCGGCATACGCCAGTCGAGCACGACGACCTCGTACGCGTAGGACCGCAGGTGAGCGAGGGCCGCCTCGCCGTCCGCCACGGCGTCCACGACGTAGCCGTGCTCACGCAGGCCGCGCTCGAGCACCGAGCGGAGGCCGGGGTCATCTTCGGCCACGAGCACTCTCATCGGTTCCTATTGTGGCCCACGGCGGCCGTCAGCCTCCCGACCCCCCGGCGGCGAGCCAGGGGGCGATCGTCGGGACCATGGCGATCGCCAAGACGACGCCGACCACGAGACAAGCGGCCTGGGTCCACAGCCGAGCCCCGGCGCCGCGTACTTGCCGGCGAGTGCGGGCCACCAGGTCGGCCGGTGCCAGGCGGCTCGTCTCGATCACGTGGCCGAGTACGTGGAGGGCCATGGCTCCGAACCAGAGAACGAAGCTCGCCTTGTGCACGAAGAACATGGAGTCGCGCAACGAGTGGGGCACGAGCAGCAGGACGATCCCGGACGCGAACACGAGCACGGTCAGCACGACGACGACAGGTCCGAGCAGCCGCAGTAGCAGCGGCGGCGCTCCCCGATCACGGTAGGGCCCCGCGCCTCGGTAGTACTGGACCATCCGCCATCCGGTCGAGGCGACCTTGATGAGGACGAAGGGCACGAGCACCATGCCGATGACAACGTGCGGGGTGACGAGCGACTCCAGCTGCAGCAAGGTTGCTCCCTCGGCTGCGAGGAGAACGAGGAGCACGGCCGCGGTGAGTCCGGTGAGCCGGGCGTTCCCTTCCGGACCGCCGAGGCGAGACCGGGCAGCCGGTGCACTGTCCGGCGCCGGGGTGCCGGCGGCCGGCCGTCGCCGAGTGCTGCGGGTCGTGTCCATCATCTGCCCAGTGTGTCCCGTAAACCTGACGAGGGCATGACGCGCTGCGGGGTCGAGCGATGATCCCTGCTTGCCAAGTTCTGTTCGTGTATGGTCGTCAACGAAGGCGGATCTAGCCGCTGGCAGGTCGAAGGTGTCGCCCGGCGGGCGGCAGAACAAGTTCGAAGTTGTGTGCGCAGGGGAGTGCTCACAGCTCAATATCCTCCGGGTTCCCCGACATCGGCTGCCCCCCTGCCCCTCGTGGTGGTCGGCGCCGGGGACCCGGCGGGCTCTCCGTTTCAGAGGTGGCTGGCCGCAGTTCCTGCAGCGCCCCTCGGAACGACGAAACCCCGTTCAGGACCGGTCACGGTCCTGAACCAATGGGGTGGTAGGACCGGTCACGGTCCTGAACCAATGGGGCGGTAGGACCGGTCACGGTCCTGAACCCACCGACCGGGACCGCTCAGCGGGTGGTCGGCATCCAGGACGGGCGACGGGACTCGTAAGACGAGATCTCGGCCTCGTGGCGCAAGGTGAGCCCGATGTCGTCCCATCCGTTGAGCAGACGAGCGCGGGTGAACTCGTCCATCGGGAACGTCGTCTCGATACCGGCAGCCGGTGCGTCGAGGGTCCCGCGCTCCACATCGATGGTGATCTCGAGCGACGGGTCGGCGATGACCGCGTCGAGCAGCGCTCGCCCTACGGCCGCTTCGACCTGGACGGGGACCAAGCCAGCCTTGGTGC
>CAININ010000122.1 GCA_903849265.1 uncultured Acidimicrobiaceae bacterium | reverse complement strand
CTTCTCGGCCACCTCTCCCACGGTCAGTACGTCGTAGTCGGCGATGTAGCCGTCTAAGGCGACCTCGGTGAACCGTCGATGTCCGCCGGGCGTGATGAACGATGGCATCAGCAGTCCCTCCACTTCGAGGTGACGCACGGTGTCAGTGCTGACGCCGAGGAACTCGGCGGCCCCAGCGGTCGAGAGTTCACCGCCCCGCGCTGCCGCGTAGGAGGCAACGGCCTCCTCGCTGAACTTGCGGGTACCGCCAGATGACATTACGCATTCGATTTCGCCCTCGTCGGCCGCCCTGCGGAGGAGGAACGGGGTGGTCCCGACCCGGCGAGCGGCCTCGCCGATGCCGAGGAGGGTTGTGTCCGTGTCAGCGACCGTGAGGAGGGCCCCGATGGCCTGGACGCAGTCCTCATCGATGAAGCGCCACCCATAGTGGCGCTCAGCACCAACCGCGCCCCGGTCCACCAACTTGCGCACCCTCCACTCCGGGACGCCGAGCCGTTCGGCCGCCTGGCCGATGGTGAGCATCACGGGAATCTCGCCGCCGCCTCGGGTGAGCTGCTGCCGCTTTGCTTCCACGGTGGCACGACGGTAGAGGCGCACCTTGCCCATGCGCTCATCGGGATCGATATGGGCTCGCACCTGATAAGCGCTGCAGCCGAGAATCTCGGCAGCCTGCCTCACCGTCAGCATGGCTTCCTCGATCAGGACTGCGGCCGTAGGTGATGCAGCGGCGACCTTCGTAGGCGTTGTTTCACCATCCTCCGGTCCCTCCCAGAGAGCAAGGTAGCCAGCCGGGAATACCACTACGGAATCGCCGGGAGTGCGCCGACAGTCGGGACACAGGAGCCCTCCGGCCGTCTCAG
This sequence comes from uncultured Acidimicrobiaceae bacterium, assembly GCA_903849265.1. GTDB lineage: Bacteria > Actinomycetota > Acidimicrobiia > Acidimicrobiales > RAAP-2 > Bog-756. The sequence continues at coordinate 1,136 of CAININ010000122.1, read as the reverse complement.
GGGTAGCCAGGACGTGGCTGGCCGAACCGGCAGCAGCAGCGCAGTCGGGGTGCGGGCACGCAACAGGTCTGATGGCTACGGCACTCGCCTGCTCGACAAGGCAGAGCCTGCGACCAGTTGCCATGCACCGCGTTGCCAGCTGGCGAGGAGACACGCCTAGGGCAGAGGCAAGTAGTTTCTTCGTCGCCTGGCCGCCGGGTGCACTGAGGAGAGTGGCCATGAGTCGGCGCTGGATGCGCCATGTATCTGGCGTCCACGAGACACCCCATCCAGTGTCTCCGAAGTAGACCTCCACGATGTGAGCGACGAAGCCTGGGTCCAGGTCTCGGACCAACGTGTCGTCTCCGACACAGTGGGCGAAGACAACCCGACGGGTCTCAGGGATGGGGCAGTCGAGGATGGCGAACCGCAGGTTCCGAGCGGAGACTCCACGAGCCCGGAGGGTGTGGGCGGCCTGGCGGCGAGTCCAGCATTCAGTCGCTCCGATGGACTGGGCAACGTCGGTCAGGGACTGGTTCTTGACCAGCAGCAGACGCAACACATCGTCAGTGACGACCTGAGGGCGGCGCGTGGTGGCACCGCTGTCTCCCACCCAGCGGGTGTTCGGTACGGTGCCCGAGAGCTCGATGGCCACGGCATCCTCACTGCCGATGACAGGCACGGCGCAGGTGGCCGTCCAGTGGCCGACCACACCACTTCTGTCGAGTTGGATGCGAAAGCTGCCCGTGATACCGAGGGTGCCGAGCGCCACAGCGAGCACGGCGGGTGCCTGCTGCGGATAGCGGCGAAGGGCGCCCGCGACGAGTGCTGGACTGGCCAGGTCGAGTTCGACCGCCTCATCGACGACAACCTCGGGCGCAGGCACGACCTGGGCGGCGCGGAGATTGACGGCGTCTTGACGCGTGCTGGCGGCCTGGACCCGACAGTCTTCGGCCTGAGCGATGTACACCTCGCTGCTCTGGTCGTTCCCGCCAAGCGTTGCCGCCAGGGCCATCTTGTCGAGCCCAGCGGCCTGGGAGTCGAGTTCGTTGGCCGCGTCATCCAGCGACGCAGCGCGGTCTTCTTGGCCAAGATCGCGCCTATTGGTCTGGCGAGGCGCAACGGGAAGAGGGCCGAGTTCCGTACCGCCCTCTACG
>CAININ010000121.1 GCA_903849265.1 uncultured Acidimicrobiaceae bacterium | reverse complement strand
TGCACCTGTGACAGTGGTCGTAAGGAAACAGCACGTGAACCGAGAACAGAAGCGACAGATGCAGCGAGATGGCCAGGACCCAGAAGGGGAGGCCGCGCCCACCCGCACCACCACTCCTGCGCGCAAGCCGGTAAAGCGTGCGCCCTTCCGGATCGGCCAGTTCCTACGCGAGGTACGCTCGGAGCTGCGACAGGTGGCCTGGCCTAACAGGTCGGAGGTCATCAACTACACGACGGTGACCCTGGTCACCCTGCTATCGCTGATGACATTTATCTTCATCCTCAACCTCGCCTTCGCAAAGGGCGTCCTCTGGCTGTTCAAGCCCTGATCGGTATGACTGTGACCCAAGACGGAACAACTGCCCCCCTGGGCGACGACCCCGAACTCGACGTAGTCGAGGAGTCTGTCGCGACCGACGTCGAGCCGGAAGGCACCGGAGCGGAAGACGCCCCGGATGCCGAGGCGACCGACGACGGGGACGCCATCGAAGACGAGTACGAGGACGAAGACGAGCCGTTCGTCGTCAGCCCGTACGACCAGCCAGGTCGCTGGTATGTCGTGCACACCTACGCCGGCTATGAGAACAAGGTGAAGTCGAACCTGCACAGCCGCACGGTGTCGATGAGCATGGAAGACCGGATCTACGAGATCGTCATCCCGATGGAGGACGTCACCGAGTTCAAGAACGGCAAGAAGGTCGTCGTCCAGAAGAAGGTCTTCCCGGGATACCTGCTGTGCCGGTGTGAGTTGGACGACGACAGCTGGGCGGTCATCCGCAACACCCCCGGCGTGACTGGCTTCGTCGGCCCCGGAACCAAGCCGACCCCACTCTCCCGGCGTGAGGTCGAGGGCATCCTGCACGTCAAGGTCGAGGGTGGAGAGACCCCGGCCAAGCGCAGCCGTCCCCGCCTCGAGCACGAGATCGGCGAGACGGTCCGGGTCAAGGAAGGGCCGTTCGCGGACTTCTCGGGCCAGGTCGCCGAGATCAACGAGGACCAGCTCAAGCTCAAGGTCCTGGTCAACATCTTCGGCCGGGAGACCCCGGTCGAGCTCGAATTCAGCCAGGTCGCGAAGCTCTAGGGCTTCAGAACCAGCGTTCAGGTAAGAGGAGACACCCCAACATGGCCCCCAAGAAGAAGATCCTCGCGGTCGTCAAGATCCAGCTACCCGCTGGTGGTGCAACGCCTGCGCCCCCGGTCGGTACCGCGCTCGGACCGCACGGCGTCCAAACCATGGACTTCGTGAAGCAGTACAACGCCGCCACTGAAAAGCAGGCCGGTTCGATCATCCCGGTCGAGATCTCGATCTACGAGGACCGCACCTTCTCGTTCGTTCTCAAGACCCCGCCGGCTGCCGCGCTTCTGCGCCAGGCCGCCGGAGTGGAGAAGGGTGCGTCCACGGCCGGTCGTGAGCAGGTGGCCACGGTCACCGACGCGCAGATCACCGAGATCGCCACGATCAAGCTGCCCGACCTCAACACCACCGACCTCGAGTCGGCCAAGAAGCAGGTAGCCGGCACCGCCCGTTCCATGGGAATCGCTGTCGCCGGCTGAGCCGGCCGACCACCCGCAATCTCGAACACGAAAGAGACACCCACATGTCCAGGGGAAAGAAGTACAAGGCCAGCATCGCCGGCATCGACCGCCAGCATCTCTACGGCGTCGCTGAGGCGGTCGACCTGGTGAAGTCATCGGCCAAGGCCTCGTTCGACGAGACCGTCGAGCTGGCCGTCCGCCTCGGGGTCGACCCTCGCAAGGCCGACCAGATCGTCCGAGGCACGTTGTCGCTGCCCGCCGGCACCGGCCGGACGGCCCGCGTCGCGGTGTTCGCCGCCGGAGAGAAGGCAGCGGAGGCCCGTGCAGCAGGGGCCGACGTGGTTGGCGCCGATGACTTGGTCGCCCGAGTCGCCAACGACGGGTTCCTCGACTTCGACATCGCCATCGCCACCCCGGACCTCATGGGTCAGGTCGGAACCTTGGGCCGCGTGCTCGGCCCCCGAGGCCTCATGCCCAACCCTAAGACCGGGACCGTCACCGACGATATCGAGCGTGCTGTCCTCGAGTTCAAGGGCGGACGGGTCGAGTACCGCACCGACAAGGTCGGGAACATCCATATCCGGGTGGGCAAGGCGTCCTTCGATCAGGCCAAGCTGTTGGAGAACATCCACGCCGTGATGGACGAGATCCACCGGGTCAAGCCAGCATCGGCCAAGGGCAAGTACGTCCGGGGCGTCACGCTGTCCTCGACCATGGGCCCTGGCGTCCACATCGACCCTCTCCTGGCCCGCAAGGCCGACGCAGAGCTGGCTGTCACCGCCTGATCGCATCTTCCGCTGGCCTTGGCCGGCAGCAGTGCGCTACAGTTTCTCTTTTCCAGATCTACAGAACTGCCGTAGACCTCCGGTGTACCGGTCACCCGGTACCGAAGGGACCCCATACGGGTCCACCTGATGAGGCGTTCCGCTCCGAGCACGAGATGCTCGCAGCTGGCCACTCGATGGTGTCTACGGCCTGAGCCAGAGCGTTTCGCTCGGTGGAGGCACGATGGACAATCCGAGGGCAGAGAAGGTCGCCGTCGTCAATGAGGTACGCGAACGGATGGAGGCTGCCGATGGCGCACTCCTGACCGAGTATCGCGGCCTGACCGTCGCCGAGCTGGCCCAACTCCGTCGTGAGCTGGCTGCCGCAGGTGGCGATTACAAGGTCTACAAGAACACGCTGGTTCGTCTGGCTGTAGCCGACACCCCCCGTGAGGGCATGAGCGAGATGCTCACCGGTCCGACAGCCATCGCATTCGTGCAGGGTGACGTGAGCGCAGTGGCCAAGGCCCTCCGTGACTTCAGCCGGGCCAACCCCAACCTCGTGATCAAGGGCGGCCTCGTCGGCACGGCGATCATGTCGGCTGCTGATATCGGAGTCCTCGCCGAGCTGCCGTCCCGCGAAACACTGCTGGCTCAGTTCGCCGGTGCCCTGTCGGCCCCGCTCCAGCAGCTGGCCGGACTCATGCAGGCCCTGCCGCGGAACCTGGCGTACGGCATCAGCGCTCTGCTCGACCAGCGTCAGGGCGAAAGCGGTGCCATCGAGGCCCCCGCCGACGAAGCCCCTGCCGCTGAGGCCACTCCAGATGAGGCCCCCGCGGCCGAGTCCGCTGAGGCCCCCGCTGACGAAGCCCCTGCCGCTGAGGCCGAGGTTCCGGCTGACACAGCGGAGGCAGCACCCGAAGATGTCGCAGCACCGGCCGCCGAGTAATCGGCGCCACCCAGTACCGATCCACTGACCAAATCAACGAAATACAGGAACAAGGAGTAAAGACGATGGCAGGAACCCTGACCAAGGACCAGATTCTGGACGGCATCTCTGAGCTGTCCGTGCTCGAGCTCAGCGAGCTCCTGAAGGAGTTCGAAGAGCGCTTCGGCGTCACCGCCGCAGCTCCTGTCGCCGTGGCGGCAGCAGCCCCGGCCGGCGGCGGCGATGCCGCTGCTGACGAGGAGAAGAGCGAGTTCGACGTAATCCTGACTGGCGCCGGCGACAAGAAGATCCAGGTGATCAAGGAAGTCCGTGCGCTGACCAGCCTCGGCCTCAAGGAGGCCAAGGACCTCGTGGACGGCGCTCCCCAGCCCGTGCTCGAGAAGGTCAAGAAGGAAGACGCCGAGAAGGCCAAGGCCCAGCTCGAGGCCGCCGGCGCCACCGTCGAACTCAAGTAGCACCTCCCGGGTCCCGGTCGCCGATCCATCGGCGGCCGGGCCTGGGTTGCAGGTAGTCGACACGGTGGATCCGGGTGTTCTTGGATCGGTCGTTCGGCGGTCGGAATCCTTGACGGAGGCCCCTGGTTCTCGTACCTTGAGGGGGCTTGGCTCCGGGGTTCCCCCGTTAGGGTTGTGATCTTGTTCGCTTCCGGTTATGATTACTGGTTGCCGTGCACCCCTCGTCGCCTTCCTCAGCCGTTTGTGCTGGTTGACGCGCGCCCCGACGTCCTCGATGACTGCTCCGGCGGCGGTCGTCGAACTGTCAGACCTTACGTAGACGTGCTGCTTCGCACGTTGTCTCACCGCAGTACCCCGTCCTTGCCCCATTCGCCTTGCAACTGGGAGGAGTAGGCCGTTGCCTACACGGTCCAACAGCCCGGAACGTTTTTCGTTTGCCAACATCGACGAGGCGCTTCCGCTGCCTGACCTCGTCGCCATTCAGCGGGACTCCTTCAAGTGGTTCCTCGACCGTGGCTTGGCAGAGACGTTCAACGACATCAGCCCGATCGAGGACTTCACGGGAACACTGAGCCTCGAGCTCGAGTTCGACCCGTCCGACCCCGACCTGCGCCCGCCGCCGAAGTACTCGGTGGAGGAGTGCAAGGAGAAGGACATGACCTATGCCGCGCCGGTCTTCGTGCGCGCCAGGTTCATGAACGCCGGAACCGGTGAGATCAAGGAGCAGACGGTCTTCATGGGGGACTTCCCCGTCATGACCGACAAGGGCACCTTCATCGTCAACGGCACCGAGCGAGTGGTCGTCAGCCAGCTGGTGCGCTCCCCGGGAGTCATCTTCCAGCCTGGCCGTGATGCCAAGACGGTCTTCACCGGCACCATCCATCCGTACCGTGGTGAGTGGATCGAGTTCGACGTCGAGGCCAAGCCGGGCAAGGACGTCACCGCCGGCTGCCGCGTCGCCCGCAAGCGCCGCCTGTCGCTCTTCGTGCTGCTCCGTGCCCTCGGATACGAGGACCAGGCATTCTTGGAGCGGTTCGTCCGCCACTTCGACTTCCTCGAGGGCCAGTGGGAGAAAGAGCAGAACCTCGCTCCCACCCGTGAAGAGGCCCTGCTCGAGATCTACAAGCGCGCCCGTCCCGGCGAGCCCCTCTCGGTCGAGGCGGCCCGTCAGTACTTCGAGAACGCCTTCTTCAACCCCAAGCGCTATGACCTGACCCGGGTCGGTCGGTACAAGCTGAACCGGAAGCTCGGGCCGGAGATCGAGCGGATCTCCGACATCCTCTCCATCGACCTCGAGCGGCCCACGCCCACCCAGGGAGTGCTCAGCCCCGCCGAGATCCTGGCGTCTTCGACCTACATGCTTCACCTGGCCAAGCACATGGCCGATGGTGAGTCGAACTACCGGATCGACGACCAGGACCACTTCGCCAACCGCCGGATCCGGTCGGTCGGCGAACTCATCCAGAACCAGGTCCGCGTTGGCCTGTCCCGGATGGAGCGTGTGGTCCGTGAGCGGATGACGACTCAGGACGTCGAGGCGATCACGCCGCAGACGCTGATCAACATCCGCCCGGTGGTCGCCGCCGTCAAGGAGTTCTTCGGTACCAGCCAGCTCAGCCAGTTCATGGACCAGAACAACCCGCTGTCGGGTCTGGCCCACAAGCGTCGTCTGTCGGCCCTCGGCCCGGGTGGCCTTTCCCGTGAGCGTGCCGGCTTCGAAGTCCGTGACGTCCATACGTCGCACTACGGCCGCATGTGTCCGATCGAGACCCCCGAAGGCCCGAACATCGGCCTGATCGGCTCGCTTGCCACATACGCCCGCGTGAACGAATACGGATTCATCGAGACCCCGTACCGCAAGGTCGTCGACGGCCAGGTCACCACCGAGATCATGTACCTCGCTGCTGACGAGGAAGAAGAGCACGTCATCGCGCAGGCCTCGGCTCTCCTCGACGACAAGGGTCGCTTTACCGAAGAGAAGGTGCTCGTCCGCCGCGGCCCGCAGGGCACCGGCGTTCGTGTGGGTGCTGCCACTACGTCGTACGGCACCACCTCGGAGATCGACTTCGTGCCCCCGGCCGAGGTCGATCTCATGGACGTCTCGCCGAAGCAGATCGTGTCGGTCTCGACCGCATTGATCCCCTTCGTCGAGCACGACGACGCCAACCGGGCCCTCATGGGCGCCAACATGCAGAAGCAGGCGGTGCC
>CAININ010000120.1 GCA_903849265.1 uncultured Acidimicrobiaceae bacterium | reverse complement strand
GTCTCGGTGGTCACGATCGCCGAACTGACGCTCGGCGTCCTCCTCGCCCAAGACGACGTCCGGGCAGACCGCGTTGCCACACTCGCAGCCGTTGAGTCGGACTGGACCCCCCTGCCGGTGGACACCGAAGCGGCACGCACCTTTGCCCGCATCGTCGCCGAGCTCCGCTCTCGCAACCGTCGAGTTCCGGTACTCGACGCGCTCATCGCCGCCACCGCCATCGTCCACGAACTGCCGGTTGTGACCCAGGACCGGGACTACGAAGCGATCAAAGGGCTCCAGGTCTTCATGGTGTAACTGCCCCCGGACGCGACGATGACCGGACCCGTAGGCCCGGCCATCGCCTGCGATGGGTGCCGCCGCGCCCTGCGTGATGCAGTGCGTGCAGCGTGCCGACCCTGACCGCGGGCCGGCAATGTTGCTACATCATTCCGCCCATGCCACCCATACCGCCCATGCCGCCACCCATGGCAGCGGCAGCGGCAGCAGCGCCGCCGTCACCCTTTTCGGGCTTGTCGGCAACGAGTGCCTCGGTGGTGAGCAGGAGTCCGGCGATGGAGGCCGCGTTCTGCAGTGCGGAACGGGTCACCTTGGCCGGGTCGATGACGCCGGCCTTGACCAGGTCCTCGAGCTCGCCCGTGGCGGCGTTCAGGCCGATGTGGCCCTTCTTGCTCTCCACTTCCTTGACGTACACCGAGCCCTCGAGGCCGGCGTTGTTGGCGATGGCCTCCAACGGGGCGGCCAAAGCCTTCAGCACGATCGTGGCGCCGGTCGCCTCGTCACCCTCGAGGGTGTCGATGACGGCCTGGACAGCGGCACGGGAGCGGACCAGTGCGGTACCGCCACCGGCCACGATGCCCTCTTCGACTGCGGCCCGGGTCGCGGAGAGTGCATCTTCGATGCGGTGCTTCTTCTCCTTGAGCTCCACCTCGGTGGCTGCTCCGACCTTGACCACGGCTACGCCGCCGGCCAGCTTGGCCAGCCGCTCCTGCAGCTTCTCGCGGTCCCAGTCGGAGTCGGTGTCGTCGATCTCGCGCTTGATCTGGGCGATGCGGCCCTTGACGTCGTCCGCAGACCCGCCGCCCTCGATGAGGGTGGTGTTGTCCTTGGTGACGATGACCCGGCGGGCAGAGCCCAGCAGGTCGACGGTGGTGGTGTCGAGCTTCAGGCCGATCTCCTCGGAGATCACCTGGGCGCCGGACAGCACAGCCATGTCCTGGAGCATCGCCTTGCGGCGCTCACCGAAGCCCGGGGCCTTGACGGCCACGGAGGTGAAGGTGCCGCGGATCTTGTTGACGACCAGGGTGGCCAGAGCCTCTCCCTCGACGTCCTCGGCGATGATCAGCAGGGGCTTGCCGGTCTGCATGACCTTCTCGAGCACGGGCACGAGGTCGTGGACGGAGCTGATCTTGTTGTTGACGAACAGGATCAACGGGTCGTCGAGGACGGCCTCTTGGCGCTCGGCGTCGGTCACGAAGTACGGGGACAGGTAGCCCTTGTCGAACTGCATGCCCTCGGTGAACTCGAGCTCGATGCCGAACGTGTTGGACTCCTCCACCGTGACGGTGCCGTCCTTGCCGACCCGGTCGATGGCGTCAGCGAGGACCTCGCCGATGGCAGTGTCGGCTGCGGAGATGGAGGCCACCTGGGCGATCTCCGTCTTCGAGTCGATCTCCTTGGCCTGCTTCTTGATCGAAGCCACGGCGGCGGCGACACCCTTGTCGATCCCCTTGCGGAGTCCGAGCGGGTTGGCGCCGGCGGCCACGTTGCGCAGTCCCTGGCGGATGAGGGCCTGGGCGAGCACGGTGGCGGTCGTGGTTCCGTCACCGGCGACGTCGTTCGTCTTGGTAGCGACTTCCTTGACTAGCTGAGCACCCATGTTCTCGAAGGGGTCCTCGAGCTCTACCTCGCGGGCGATGGACACGCCGTCGTTGGTGATGGTCGGCGCACCGAACTTCTTTTCGATGACGACGTTGCGGCCCTTCGGCCCGAGGGTCACCTTGACGACATCGGCCAGCTTGTTGACGCCGGCCTCGAGGCCGCGGCGGGCGGCCTCGTCGAACTTGAGCATCTTGGCCATTACTTGGTCACCTTGGCCAGGATGTCGCGGCTCGAGAGAATCAGCAGGTCCTTGCCGTCAGCGCTGATCTCGGTGCCTCCGTACTTGGAGTAGACGACGGTGTCGCCGACCACGATGTCGAGGGGAATGAGCTCGCCGGTCGTCTCGGAGCGGCGGCCGGGGCCGACGGCGAGAACTTCACCCTGCTGGGGCTTCTCTTTGGCGGTGTCGGGGATGACCAGACCGGAAGCGGTGGTCTCCTCGGACTCGCCGGGCTGGACGACGATGCGGTCGTCGAGGGGGTACAGACTCATGATTCGGGCCTCCTGTGGCACGTTTGGCAGTCGAGGGTTGAGAGTGCCAACGATACCCGGCCCAGCCTCGGTTGGCAACCGCGCCCCTAGAGTGCCAGCCGGCCCCGTCGATCCCCTGGTCGGGTGTCTGTTCGATCCCCTGGTCGGGTGTCAGGTAGGCCAGGGCCGTGCAGTTCAGGCCGTGCAGTTCAGGCCGTGCAGTTCAAACGGTGGAGACCAGGCGCAAGTTCGGATCAGCAGCCAGCGTCAGCGGGCTGCGGTCCCCATGGTGCAGGCGCCAATAGCCGGCGGCGGCCACCATGGCGGCATTATCGGTGCACAGAGCCCGGCTGGGCAGGAACGCCCCGATGCCGTC
>CAININ010000119.1 GCA_903849265.1 uncultured Acidimicrobiaceae bacterium | reverse complement strand
GGCCTCACCAACGGCACGGCCTACACCTTCACGGTGACAGCCACCAACTCCAACGGTGACGGATCGGCATCGGATGCCTCCAACAGCGTGACCCCTTCGGGCCATCCTGGTGTGGCCACTGATGTGTCGGCTACCGCTGGCAACACCTCGGCCTCGGTCTCTTGGACCGCTGCTGGTGGCAACGGCTCGGCCGTCACCAACTACACGGTGACCTCGTCGACCGGAGCCAAGACCTGCACGACGGCAACCACGTCCTGCACCGTCACCGGCCTCACCAACGGCACGGCCTACACCTTCACGGTGGTCGCCACCAACGCCAACGGTGACGGCTCGGCTTCGGATGCCTCCAACAGCGTCACCCCGACGACGATTCCCGACGCCCCGACCAACGCAACGGCTACCGCTGGCGACCAGTCAGCTGACGTCAGTTGGACCGCCGCTAACGGCGAGGGATCTTCGGTCACCGGATACACCGTGTCTGATGGCTCCGGCGACACCTGCACGACGGCAACCACGTCGTGCACCGTCACCGGCCTCACCAACGGCTCGGCGTACACCTTCACAGTGGTGGCCAGCAACGTCCACGGCGACAGCTTCGCCTCGAGTGCCTCCAACAGCGTGACCCCTTCGGGCCATCCTGGTGTGGCAACGAACGTCTCGGCTACAGCTGGCGACACCTCCGCATCGGTCTCCTGGACCGCTGCTGACGGTAACGGCTCGGCCGTCACCAACTACTCCGTGTCCGATGGTTCCGGTGACACCTGCACGACGGCAACCACGTCGTGCACCGTCACTGGCCTGACCAACGGCGCGGACTACACCTTCACGGTGACAGCCACCAACGCCAACGGCAACGGCTCGGCTTCGGGTGCCTCCAACAGCGTCAACCCAGGGGGCCAGCCCGGAACGGCCACGAACGTCTCGGCCACGGCCGGCGACACCTCGGCCTCGGTCTCTTGGACCGCTGCCGGTGGCAACGGCTCGGCCATCACTGGCTACACGGTGTCCGACGGTTCCGGTGACACCTGCACGACGGCAACCACGTCCTGCACCGTCACCGGCCTCACCAACGGCACGGCCTACACCTTCACGGTGACAGCCACCAACTCCAACGGTGACGGATCGGCATCGGATGCCTCCAACAGCGTGACCCCTTCGGGCCATCCTGGTGTGGCCACCGATGTGACAGCCACAGCTGGTGACACCACAGCGTCGGTCTCTTGGACTGCTGCTGGTGGCAACGGCTCGGCGGTGACGAACTATTCGGTCAGCGACGGGTCGGGTCACACCTGCACCACCGCAGGCACGTCCTGCACCGTCACCGGACTCGCCAACGGCTCGGCCCACACCTTCACGGTGGTGGCCACCAACGCCAACGGCAACGGATCGGCTTCAGGGGCTTCCAACAGCGTGACCCCCTCGGGCCTTCCCGGAGTGGCCACCAGCGTGACCGCCTCAGCCGGAAACGCCACGGCGTCGGTCTCCTGGACCGCTGCTGATGGCAACGGTTCGGCAGTGACCGGCTACACGGTGATCTCGACGCCTGGCTTCAAGACCTGTACTACCGCAGGCACGTCCTGCACGGTCACGGGCCTCACGAATGCCACGGGGTACACCTTCCGTGTGCAGGCTGCCAACGTCCACGGCAACGGCTCGCTGAGCTCGCCGTCCAACAGCGTGACCCCGTCGGCCGGTGTACCGAACGCCGTCACCAGCGTGACGGCTACAGCCGGCAACACTTCGGCGTCGGTCTCCTGGACGGCATCGTCCGGCGGCGCCGCTGTCACCGGCTACACGGTGACGTCGTCGACCGGTGGGAAGACCTGCACGACCAACGGGGCCACGTCCTGCACGGTCACGGGCCTGACCAACGGCACGGCCTACACCTTCACGGTGGTGGCTACTAACGCCAGCGGCAACTCGGAGACAGCATCGTCCAACAGCGTGACTCCGTCGTCGAACACGGCGGTCATCACCTCGGCCAGCTCAATCAACATCGCCGCTGGCAAGAGTGTGAACTTCACGATGACCACCTCGGGAACGCCCACGGCCACCGTGAGCGCCACCGGCGTGCCTTCGTGGCTGATCTTCACTGCGGGCACCAAGTCCAAGGCGGGAACGGCCACGGTCAAGGGCGCTACTCCCACGCAGGGCGGAACGTTCACCCTGACGCTCCATGCCAACAACGGGGTCGGCCCCGACACCACCCAGGTGCTGACGGTTCACGCACTCGCCTTCACCTCGGGTACGACGGCCAACTTCACCATGGGCACGCCGGGTAGCTTCACCATCGCCACGACCAACTCGACTGCGACCCTGTCGACCACCTTGTCGGCGGTCAAGCAGAACGGGCTGACCTTCACCAACAACGGTGACGGCACGGGGACTCTCTCGGGCACGCCGGTCGGCAAGGCCAAGACCGCCACCATCACGGTGTCGGCGGTGGTCGGGTCGGTGACCGTCAAGCAGAAGCTCACGGTTGCCATCGGCTGACCGAAAGCACGTACGCCAGAGCGGACAGCTCCCCCGGATCCGATTCGTTGGGTCCGGGGGAGTTCCGCGTCCGAGGGCGCTCGAGGTGTGATCGCCGTAAATGACGGTCCAAATAGGATCCTTGGAAGAGTAGGAACGTGAGCGGAATGACCGAGCGGAACTGAAGGGGTGATGTAATGGTTGAGGGTGCCCGTTCAGGTGACCAGCCCGGGGACGTAGCCACCATCGTGGACGGGCGTACGGCTCGGCGTGATCGAAACTTCGAGGCCGTCATGGATGCCACCATCGCCCTCATCGCCGAAGGTCGGCTCACCCCAACGGCAGCCGATGTGGCTGCTAGGAGCGGGGTCTCCCAACGCTCGGTCAACCGGTACTTCGGCGACGTGCGCACCTTGCAGCAGGCCGCGGCCGAACGTGAGGTGACACGTGGGATTCCTCTGTTCAGGATCCACGCCATCGGCACCGGGCCGAGAGACCACCGCGTCGAAGAGTTCGTAGAGGTCAGGATCCGCGCCCACCTCGAAATCGGCCCGACGGCCCGTGCCGCCACCCTCTACGCCGCGACGAGCAAGTACATCCAGGCCCAGATGGAAGTGGTGCGAGTGCTGATGCGCGACCAGGTGGAACGGCAGTTCGCCCCTGAACTCGAGGTCCTCGAGTCGCAAGAGCGAGCGGCAATAGTTCTTGCCGTCGACACCCTCTTTCAGTTCGAGTCGCTCGACCACAACCTGAGGGAGCTGGCTATGACCCCAGCCGAGTTGAACGAGCTGCTCTGCGCCGTCCTCCGCCAGTTGCTCAGTACCACCAAGGTCGGAAGGAAAGGCTGACGGACCGGTAGCGCCCAGTTACTCGGCGGCCGTGGCCCTGAACGCCGAGAGCATCCGGGTGATGAGGGCCACCACCTCTGTCTGCGCCGCGTCGGGGTCGGGGGCTTCGGCAATGTAGAAGCATCCTTCGGTCAGTGCCCCGATCAAGAGGAGAGCGAGCGGGCGAAGCGGCTGTGGTTCGAGAACTCCTGCGTGGATGGCCTTGCGGAGTGCCCCGCGAAGAGCGACCGCGCCGTAGCGGTTCTCGATGGCCCGGACCTCGTCAGCCCCGAGTACCGATCGGGCATCTTGCATCACGATGCGCCGAACCGACGGGTCGAGATGCGCGCAGACCCAGAGTTCACAACCTTTGACGAGTGCCACCCACGAATCTGGCCCGAGAAACTCGGCTACGGCCTGGTCGGAGACTTCGCGCTGCACCTGTTCGAAGACGGCTCGGAACAGATCGTCCTTGCCCTGGAAGTGGTGGTAGAGGGCGCCCTTCGTGACGCCGGCCCTGACGACCACTTCGTCGGTCGAGGTGTCCGCGTATCCCTGTTGGCCGAACAGCTCACGGGCTGATCGGATCAGGGCAGCACGAGTCGCCTCGCCCTGCACGACCCTCTTATCCTTGACATTCATACTCGTAGTATGCATAATGACGTACCAACCGTATGTGAGAGAGATACTCTCAGTATGTTACCACTGAACCAGGAGGACAACTATGCCCAAGTACATGATCGAGAGAGAACTCCCGGGCGCTGGGGACCTTACAGCGGCGGAGTTGCAGGCCATCAGTGAGAAGTCCAACCAGGTGATCGGAACGCTCGGACCAGAGATCCGGTGGCTCCAGAGTTATGTCACCGACGACAAGCTCTACTGCGTGTACGTCGCGCCCGACGAGGACATCCTGTTCGAGCACGCACGCTGCGGGGGGTTCCCGGCCGACAAGGTCACCCGCGTGTCCACCATGATCGACCCGTCCACCGGAGACTGAACTGGTGAGGAGTCGGGCGGGTATCTTGGTCGTCGATTGACCAGGGTGCCCGGCCGAACCTCGAACCTTGCCGCAGATCCTCGATCGGGCGTCCCCGGAAGTGCGTCGGAAAGCCTCGGCGGGCGCCACGCACGAAAGGACTCCTTCTGTGGATCCAGTAGAGATCGCCAACCGTCGGATGCAGATGGGCCGAGGAGCCGGTGCAATGCTCGTCGGAGGCCCGGCGCCGATCGTCAATGAGGGGGAGGGCTACTGGATAGCCCTGAGCGGCGCACTGACTCCGGATATGAACATGGCGCTGGTGAGTGCAGCAGGCGCAGATGTCGTTGCACGGACACTCGAGCGGGTCACGGATTCGGGGACGCCGACGCTGTTCATGTTGACGGGAGACTGTCGGTCGGTCGAGCTCCCCGATCCGTGGCAGCACGTCGGCGACGTCCCGTTCATGGCCTCGACCCTCGACGAGGAGTACCTGCGCCCGGACCCCAGGGTCAGACAGGCCGTTGCGGATGATGCGGACATCGTCTGCGCGGTGATGTGCGAAGCGTTCGGCATGGCTAGGGAGGTGATGATCGATGTCATCACCTCCGTGGTGGACGACGAGCACGGCTCGACGAAGATCTGGCTCCTGACCGAAGGTGACGAGGTCGTGTCGGCCGCACTCACGTCGATCGTCGACGATGCCGTCACGGTGTGGTGCATGAGCACTCCCGAGCGGTTCGCCCGTCGAGGGTTCGCCCGGGCCATCCTGGCCGATACCCTGCTGCGGGCGAAGACCAGTGGGGCGACGATCGGACTGCTCGGGGCGACGCCGGCCGGCAAGCCTCTTTACGATGCCACCGGATGGATCACCGTTGAGCACTGGCGCATGTTCGC
>CAININ010000118.1 GCA_903849265.1 uncultured Acidimicrobiaceae bacterium | reverse complement strand
GGAGGTCGCAGACCACCAGCAGGATCCTCGGGTCGCCGGCGTGGGTGCCGGTGCCGGCGAAGACGAATGCTCGGGCCCGCTGGCGGGTGTGGATCCCCTCTGACTGCTGGTCGGCCATGCCGTAGCCGAGCAACCCGCAGCCGGCGGCCTCGCCAGTGATGTCGGCGATGCCGCGTCCGACCAGGAGCCCACCGGCGCTCACCGGCGCCGCTCTCTGGTCCTGGCGACGCCCCGGGTGATTGCTGTCCGGTTCACCTTGGGGATACTAGGACGTTGATTCCGAGGTGACTCCCGGAATCTGGCACCGCATCGGCACCGGCCCCACCCAGCCGTTGTCGCACGGTGACCGCACGGTGACCGCAAGAGACCATGCCGCCCCATTGCCGGACGAGGCCGTCGACGTGGCCGGACCCTTCGTGCCGCGGGTCTCAACAGTTCCGACCCGGTCCAGCGTGCGATCGGGTGCAGGCCAACCTGTCGCCGGATCGTCCACCGGACCTCCCTGCCTGGGTGCACTCGGCGTAGGCTCACGCGGAAGTCCCGCCCACGTTGGAATTCCGCGCCTTAGGTGTGACCTGGACTTCTAAGCGGCAGCAGGGGGCGTGGACCGCCTGTTTCGGAACGCGGAGCGGGTCGATTCGGAACGCGGAGACAGCCCGTTGGGCGCACCCGTATGATTCCGTGCCCCGACAGAAAACCCAAAAACACAAATTTCAACGGTATGAGTTGTGTTTTTTGTGTTTATGGGTACAGTAGATGCCATGGCTCGCATCGACCAGGATCTAGCGCCAGACAGCACCGACCTCCTCACCACGGGCGAGGCTGCGAGACTGCTCAACGCGTCCCGGCAGCACATCGTCGACCTGTGCAATTCTGGGGACATCCCCTACGTCTCCGTAGGCACCCACCGGAGGGTGTGGCGCAGCGACATCGAGGAGCTGCGTGCCCGCACGGCGCGGCTGACGAGGGACCAGCAACGCAGTCTCTGGTTGGGGTACGCCGTCGCCGGCAAGTTTGTTTCCAACCCCGAGGGCGTGCTGGGGACGGGTCGCGCCAATCTTCGCAAACTTCAGGAGCGCAGTCCCCGGGGGCGTGGCCGCCATTGGCTCGAAGAGTGGGACCGTCTCCTGTTGGGCCCGACCGAGGAGATCCTCGAAGCCCTGACGTCGCGATCACCACGGGCGCGTGAGCTACGTCAGAACTCCCCGTTCGCTGGCGTGTTGAGTGATGCGGAGCGCCAGGAGGTCCTTGCGACCTTTGGCAGATCCGTGTCGGCGAGCTCGAGGTGAACCGAGAGGAGCTGGCACACATCCTGAGAGCAGCAGCGAGGATCGCCCAAGACCCGGACGTGCTCGTCATCGGAAGCCAGTCGATTCTCGGCTCGTACAGCGAAGGCGAACTGCCAGAGGAGGCATGGATGTCTCGGGAGGCCGACATCGCCTTCTTCGACGATCCCGACGAGGTCAAGTCCAACGCGGTCGATGGTGCGATCGGCGAAAGGTCCCACTTCGACCAGCAGTTCGGCATCTACGGGCAAGGTGTCTCAGTCTCCACGTCGGTTCTGCCGGATGGATGGAGAGATCGGCTGGTGCCATACGACCGGGTGGACGCACGGCCGAGCCGGGCTTTGTGTCTCGACGCTCACGACTTGGTCGTAAGAGCCGCATTTAGTCGCTGACCGGTACGCCTCACGAGTTCTTACGCTCAGGTGGGGTAGGGGAAGAGCGCCTCGATCGTCGGCCCCTCCGAGGCCCAGAACACCTTGTACGGAGCGTGACCAGGCACGGCGTACCGCAGGCGGATCCCTACGTCGGTCGTGATGGCCGCCGAATAGCGCTGTGCCAGTGCAGGGTTGTCCAAGATGAACTCACACACGGTGACGAGCGCGTTGTAGAGCTCGGTGTCGCCCGAAGCCTGCAGTTGGTCGAGCTGCTCGTCGGCGACGGCGGAGTAGGACGGCTCCACCTAGACCCGACTGCGACGCGTGATCGAGTGGGGCGACGCAGCGGCCCGGGCGAGCATCTCTTGGAGCTCGGGCGAGTTGTCGTACTCGTGCTGAGCGTCGCTCACGATATGGGCCGGCTCGAGCAGGATGCTTCCGTCAGCGTTCTCTCGGGCCAAGAAGCGCTCGTTGGCGTGCCCGGGCAGCACGACCCGACTCCGGCTGTCAGTCTCTACCAGTTGTGGTCCCATGATCCTCCTCTACCCCCCACTGTACTGAACTAGCCCACGGTGGGCAAGTGGGAAAATGGGGGTGTCTCGGAGAGACTGTTCGCCACACATCGGCTTGCATTCGCCGGCGCCCAGCTTCTGGCCTCTGTACTGGGGTTTCATACACCTCCGACAGGCCAAGCCAAACCTAAATCACACCCCCCATTCGGCCGATACACCTCAAATCAACCAAGAACTGACTCAAACGCCGAGTGCTGCCGCCTTCAACTGGATAGGGCAGGCGACGAATCTGCCGCCTGCCT
The DNA here is from genome assembly GCA_903849265.1 of uncultured Acidimicrobiaceae bacterium. Taxonomy (GTDB): domain Bacteria; phylum Actinomycetota; class Acidimicrobiia; order Acidimicrobiales; family RAAP-2; genus Bog-756. The sequence goes on along the minus strand of CAININ010000118.1, from coordinate 235 downwards.
AGTCGAGGTCGAGGTAGGCGATGAGGTCGACGCCGCGTTCACGTTCCGGTCGGGCCCTCCCGACGATCAGGGTGCCGCGGCAGTCCGACTTCGAGAGCAAAGAGCGCCACCGACAACAGGGACCGAGCATCAAACATATTCCCCGGGTGCATCGACACATCATGGCTTCCCGGCCGTTGAGCGAGGGCCGCTCATCCTTCCATCGGGTGGGTGATCCGGAAAGGATGCGAAGGCT
>CAININ010000117.1 GCA_903849265.1 uncultured Acidimicrobiaceae bacterium | reverse complement strand
TCGTCGTCCAGCTGCAGGGTCTTGCGGATCTGACCGAACGACGGACCCCACCGGGGGGAGTCGGTCGGGTGCGGCGCGTAGATCCTGGCGGAGGCCAGCGGAGCCTCGCCCACCACCTGGTAGCCGAGCCGGGAGGCGATCAGGGCCGCAGTGCCCGGCGTCCCGTCCTCGGGGGTCCATGCTTCCTGCAGGATCAGGACGTCGGCGTCGAGCGCCTCGCACTCGGCGAGCACGTCGTAGTGGCGACCCCATCCGTCGATCCCCATGTGGACGTTGAAACTGGCCACGCGCAGGGTGCTCCGGCGACTGCCCGCGTCAGTACCCGTTGATCCGGGCTCGAAGGGGACCACGCGGTCAGCGTCGTCCGAGGGTGGCCGCCCGGGCCCGCAGCTCAGCGCGGAAGTCTGGGTGGGCGATCTCGGCCAGAGCGGCGGCCCGCTCGCTGACGGTGCCTCCGGACAGGTCTGCCGACCCGTATTCGGTGATGATGACCCCGGTGTGGTGGCGGGGGGTGGAGACGACCGCACCCTCGGGCAGCACAGGGACGATCCGGGAGCGGGCCACTCCGTCGGACACGGCGGTGGAACGCAGGCAGATGAGCGAGTGGTCGTCGAGGCGCATCTCGGCACCGGCGACGAAGTCTTCGTGGCCGCCGACCCCCGAGATCTGCCGCCCTTCGATGTTGTCCGCCACGACCTGGCCGTAAAGGTCGACGCTGAGGGCGCCGTTGATCGAGATGAAGGCGTGGTTCTTGGCGATCACCGTCGGATCGTTGACCACTTGGACAGGCACGAAGGCCACTTCGGTGTTGCTATCGAGCCAGGCATAGAGCTCAGCCGATCCGAGGGCGAAGGTGGTGACCGAGACTCCGTCGAACAGGTGCTTGGCATCGTTGGTGACCTTGCCGGCCTGATGGAGCAGCATCAGCCCGTCCGTGAACATTTCCGAGTGGACGCCGTACCCGCCGCCGGGGCTGTCGGCCAACTTGGTCGCCACCATGTTCGGTACGGCTCCGATCCCGATCTGGAGCGTGGCCCCGTCGGAGATGAACGACCGGGCGACATCGGCGATGGCTTCGTCGATGTCGTCGGGTGCGGACGGAGGAAGGGTGAACGGAGCGGAGTCGGACTCGATCAGGACATCGACCAAGTCGAGCGGAATGGTGTTGGTGAACTCCGGTGGCATGGAGCGGGTGCGGGGCAGGTTGGGGTTGACCTCGACCACGAGGAGCCGGTCAGGGTCCCGTCCTGCCAGGAGCAGCTCGTCGTAGGTGGCGCCGATGTGCAGGGAGAGGTTGATGGTGCCGTCGTCATCGGGCGGGGCGGCGAGGACGGTCATGACGCGCGGGTTGTACCGGCGCAGGATGGGAGCGAACTGGCGGAAGCCGCCGGGCACCAGCTCGATGTTCGCCCCGCTCTCCCACAAGATCCGCTCGGCTGGTCCGAAGAACCCGCACCGATAAGAGACGTTCGGATGGGCCAGCACGGAGTAGAACCCGAGCAGCAGGGCACCGCCGAAGGTGAGGTCGACCCAGTCGTCCCGCCCGCCGAGTGCGGTCAAGAAGGAGTCCGGATTGGCTGGCCCGAGGCCCATGCCGATGGAGTCGGTAGTGGCGATGAGTGCCGCCGCCTCCTCTGGTGTGCAGGTCCTCGGTGTCATGGTGCCAGTGTGGCACCGTGCTCGCCTGCCGGTGAGGGCACTTGGTCCCAAATCTGCTCGTCAGTACCGCGTTGGCCGACGAAGGGGGTTCGTGGCGGCCTGTGGGCTCCGTCGACGACACCGTCCCTGGTCGGGGGGAGCATGGGCAGATGAAGTTCGATACGCAACTCGCCGGCTTGGTGGACGCGCCAGCACACGCCCGTCGCCTCGAGGAGATGGGGGTGGATGGCGCCTTCACGTTCGAGGGACCCCACGACGTCTTCACCCCGCTGATCCTTGCTGCCGGTGCGTCGACGACGCTCGACCTGGCCACCAACGTCGCCATCGCCTTCCCTC
>CAININ010000116.1 GCA_903849265.1 uncultured Acidimicrobiaceae bacterium | reverse complement strand
GTCTGCACGTCGGCTTCATCACTGACCGAGCCCGACGGGCCTTGGCCGAAGAGGCCGATCTGGCCGATGAACGGCGCCATGGGTGCCATGTCGGCATAGACCACGGCGGCAAGGCCGCCCGGCAGGCTCTGGTCGGCACCGATGGCCGTTGCCAGGTCCCATGCGTGCAGCGTCAGATCGCCGGTGCGGAATCCGAGGAGCTGGGACGCCGGCACGTCGCCCACCACGTGATGCACCAACATGTCCCAGTCGGTCACGGCCCGCATCCGTGTCATCTGGGCGCTCACCGATGCCCGGCACGCCGAGACGGCATCCTCTCCACCGAACTCGCGGTCCCGGAAGGCCATCGCCTCTTCCTTGCTCGCCCCATCGAGCAGGGCGATGGTCATCTCGTTTCCCATGGTGACGTGGGCGATGAGGGCAGCCACGTCCCATTCGTCGCATGGGGTTGCAGAGATCATCTGGGCGTCGCCGACCTGGACGAGGACGTCGACGAACGTGGAGGAGGCGAGAGCGAGTGCGTCGAGGGGATCCATAACTCTGAACCTACCCAACTCCTCTGCCTGAATGCCACCAGTCGTCAGGGGGTTCCATCGGCGATGGGTGGATCGACCGACGGGCCGACCCGTGCGCGCCTCAGATCTGCTTCTCCTACCTCGGCGTCCACTTCACCGCCTGCTTCGATCATTGCTCTTGGGCCTAGCGCCAACATCTACCGGACATCACCGCGGTTCTACGTCGGGCGGGCCCGCACCACCGGCAGGAACCGCCAGTTACCGGGGCCGCCGACGAGGCGGAACCGTCCGGCGGTCTTCAACCGGTGGTGGTGACCGCAGAGGCGCGCGAGGTTCCACCATTCGGTGGCACCGCCTTCCGCAAAGTCGACCTGCCAGTGGTCGACCTGCAGATGATCCGAACGATCACAGCCGGGAACCACACAGGTCGGGTCCCGCTCGAGCAGTGCGGCCGCGATCGGGGCCGGGATGTGGCGACCGATCTGGCAGATCGACGCAACGTCGACCCCGTCGGTGATGAACAACGTGGTGATGGCGTCACCCATGATCTCCATGGCGGTCTCCACCGAGATCGGGCCGACTCCAGGGATCTCACACACTTGGCCAGGTCCGACCCGACCCTGACGAAGCGCGTCCAGGTCGATGCGGACATGGACCTTGGAGCGTGACGGTCCCGGAGCACGGCGGAGTCGGAGGGGGCGGTCGCCGACGACCGTGTCGCCCGAGGCGATGGGGTCGATGGGGTCGATGGGGTCATTGCTGGTGTCGGTGAGCAAGGCCACCAGTGCGTCAGCGGCGTAGTTGTCGTGCGTCTCGTGCAGCCCGGCTCGGCGGGCCTGCTCGAAGACCCGGTCCGTCGCCCCCTCGAGCACAGATCGCACCCTCGCCCCGTCTTCAGGAGTGAGCCGTGCGGACAGACAGAACGCACCGTCCTCGCGATCGGTCCATGTCCGACACATCCGGCGCCGGTGCAGGGCTTCCACCCGTGCTGCTTCATCTTGGGCCGAGCGGGCCTGTGCCTTGGCCCTCGCACATCGGTCCTGTACCTGGCGGACCGTGGCCGTCCCGGCGGTATCGAGCAGTTCCGCCTCACTGTCCGGATTGACCGAAACTGCGTTGCTGATGAGCCGCACCTTCGGGTCCGAGAGCGCTCCTTTCCGGAAGGCGTCCTCGACGCCGGGTTGGGAGCAGAGCGCCCGACCCAGTGCCAATGTGTCGGCTGCCTGTCCGAGGGTCTCACCGGTCTGCGCGGCCAACCACCGGGCCGGATCCTGATGTCCGCTGGCACGATGGACCTCTGCCTCCGCAGAACGGCGGGCAGCGAATGTCTTTCCTGCAGATGCCAACCGTTCGATCCGGGCGAAACGGGCCACGAGCGTGGCCGCATCAGGTCCGGCGAAGCACGCCGCGTCGAACGTGGAGAGGAACGAGTCGAGCGACTCGGCAACGGCCTCCAGAAAGGACCCGGCGCCGAGGTCGGCGTCGACAATCGGATCCGGGATGCACTGGCCGGCTGCGTTGGCGGCGGTGGCGACATAGGTGGCGGTGGCGAACTCCTTGTTCGTGGTCCCGTCGTCGGTCGTCGATGCCATGGGCCCATGCTTCCAGGGGGGTGTATCACCGCCCGAGGTGTTGGCGGAGCGGATGGGCAGCGGC
>CAININ010000115.1 GCA_903849265.1 uncultured Acidimicrobiaceae bacterium | reverse complement strand
GAAGAACACGGCACCCCGGTCGACGTGGTTATCGGTGTAGGGGGTGACGCCCAGCTTGTCACCGAGATCGATGACGGCGATCCGGCGCATGAGCAGGCCGTTGAACTCACGCATGACCGGCTCGACGGGGGCGACCTTCTGGCCCATGCCGTCGAGGACCCAGTACCGGGGGCCGTTCAGCTTGACGCCGAGCGCCCCCATGTCGGCGGCGATCGCGGTGGCGTCGAGGGTCACCCACAGGTCTTCGGGGCAGTCGTTGAGGAACTGCGTCCCGAACACCTCGGCCTCGAAGCGTCCATCACGGTGGAACGCGGCGATGACCTCGCCGTAGCGGACGCCGCGTACGTCATCCATGAGCCGTGGGGTTGCTATCTCCATGTCGAGGCCTTTCTTTCAGGGGTTGGCGAAGTGGTCAAACTATAGACAGAACCACTGACACTTGCTGATCGATCTGCGGCAACGCCTTCCCGGTAGCGTGTGGCCGTGCCCGAACGCGTCCGATGAAGCGCCCGCTGCTCCGGCGGTCACGTGCCGACATGGAGCCGGTGCACCAGGTCGGGATCGACCAGGCCGACGACGCTCAGATCGACGGTGACCTGTCGGCAACGCCGGGAGGTGCCGCCAGCGCGTTGCGCAACCGCGCGTTCCGGTCGGTGTGGTTCGGCACCTTCGCGTCCAACGTGGGCACCTGGATGCAGAATGTGGCGCTCGGCGTATTCGCCTACCAGCTCACCCACTCCCCTACCTATGTGGCCCTGCTCGGGTTCGCCCAGCTCGGCCCGCTATTCCTGCTCTCCATCGTCGGCGGCGCCATGGCCGACGTCGTCGACCGGAAGAAGCTGCTGATCGGTTGCCAGGTGGAGCAGCTGGTGTTCTCGCTGGTGCTGGCGTGGGCCGCATCTCGCTCCCACCCTTCGACCGCCCTGGTCTTCTTCTGCGTGCTGGCCATCGGGATCGGCAATGCCCTCAATGCCCCGGCGTTCACGGCTGTTCTGCCCACGCTCGTCCCCCGTCGCGACCTGCCTGGCGCCGTGTCGCTGCAGTCGGTGCAGATGAACCTGTCCCGGGTGATCGGACCAGCCATCGGCGGCCTGCTCCTCCCGTTCGTGGCTGCCTGGGGAATCTTCACCATCAATGCCGCCACGTACGGGTTCGCCATCCTCGTGATCGCTCGGGTGGCCCTCCCTCGACGAGACGACGCCGCTGTTGCAGCACGGTCAGGCTCCGGGGTGGCTCGGCTGCTCGGCGGGCTGACCGTCGCCAGGCGCGACCCGCTGGTCCGCTACTGCCTGGTCACCATCTTCAGTCTCTCCTTCTTCTGCCTCCCGTTCATCGGACTGATGCCGGTGATCGCGGCCGAAGATCTGCACATCAACCCTGCCGGCGCGGTCTACGGGGGGTTGTACGCCCTGTTCGGGTTGGGAGCGGCACTAGGTGCGATCTCCGTCGGGACCGTGTTCGTCAACATCCCGCGGACCGTGCTCATCCGCCTCGGACTCCTCGGCTTCGGGTGCGCCCTGGCCGCATTCGGACTGCTGGCAAACATCTGGTTCGCCTATCCCATGGTGCTGCTAGTCGGCTTCGCATACTTCGTGACCGTCACATCACTGTCGACCGCGCTCCAAGCTCACATCGCCGACGAGGTCAGGGGCCGGGTGATGGCGTTGTGGATCATGGGCTTCGGCGGCACCGTCCCGATCGGACTGCTGGTGGCCGGGGCGCTGGCAACGGCCACGACTGTCCGTGCCGTCGTCCTGGGTGGCGCCCTCATCGCGCTCATCATCGGGACGATCTCCTGGGTCCGCGCTCCTGCAGCCGGCGACGAGGCCGTCCCCGCCGGTTGATCAGGAACCACGGAATAGGGCCCGGAACAACGTCCCGCTCGCGCCCGACGGGACCCCCGTCGCCCTGCCGTATCTCGGTTCCCCCACCCCGCCACACCCTGTCAGTACGATCGACCTCCCACGCCCCGACCGCACTGCGGGGGCTTGAACCAGCCATGACCACCCTCCCCCACCACGCCGACACCGACCCGCTGGGATCAGCGCCCCTCCATCAGACGATCGGGCGCTGAATGGCGCGGTCCATCAGACTCCGGCCGTGGCAGTTGGCCGCGCTCGATCTACAGGAACGGTCCGAGAGCACCGACTTCCTGGCCGTCGCCACCCCCGGAGCGGGCAAGACGACGTTCGCCCTGGCGGCGGCGCGCCGATCCTTGGCCCGCACCCCCGCCCGCCTTGTGGTCGTGGTGCCCACCGCTCATCTCAAGTTTCAGTGGGCCAGGGCTGCCGCCGCACTTGACCTCCACCTCGAAGCCGGGTGGGCACCTTCCCATGGGCCGTTCCCGTCCGACATGCACGGCATCGTGACCACCTACCAGCAGGTGGCCTCGGCGCCCGAGGCCTTCGCCCGCCGGGCCGCCGGGGCGTTCGTGATCCTGGACGAGATCCACCATGCCGGCGACGACCGGGCCTGGGGTGATGCACTGTTGACGGCCTTCGACGGGGCGGGGCAACGGCTCTCCTTGTCAGGCACGCCATTCCGCTCGGACACCCGGTCGATCCCGTTCGTCCGCTACGAGCTCGACGAGGCTCGTCCGGACTTCGAGTACGGCTACGGGCCGGCCCTGGCCGAACGCCGGGTGGTCCGCGCCATCTACTTCCCTCGGACCAACGGGCACATGGAGTGGTCCGCACCGGACGGCTCCGTCTACGCCGCCGGGTTCGACGACGCGCTCGATGCCTCCCGTTCGAATCAGCGCCTGCGGGCCGCCCTGTCGCTCGACGGGGAGTGGCTACCCGACGTGCTGTCTCGAGCCCATGCCCGGCTCACCACCGTGCGTGAGCACCACCGAGAGGCCGGAGGGCTCGTGGTCGCCACCGACCAGGAGCACGCCCATGGCATCGCTGACCTCATTCGACGGCGCCTGCGGGCCCGAGTGGTGGTCGCCACGTCGGACGATCCCGGCGCATCGCAGAAGATCCTGGACTTCACCTCGTCCAACGACGAGTGGCTGGTGGCCGTGCGCATGGTGTCCGAGGGGGTCGACATTCCCCGCCTTCGGGTCGGTGTCTTCGCCACCACGACCACGACAGAACTCTTTTTCCGCCAGGTGGTGGGGCGGTTCGTCCGCTGGCAGCCCGGGGTGGGCCGCCAGTCCGCCCACCTGTTCATCCCTGATGATGTCCGTCTGCGTACCGCGGCGCTCGATATCGCCGCCGACCGACGCCACAGCCTGCGACGCGAAGAGCGCACCGATCAGGACGACGACGGGTTCGACGACGGCATGGGCGAGGGATTCGACGATCTCGGTGACCTCGCCCAAGACGAGCAACTGTCGCTGTTCGCGGTCATCTCCGCCGTGGCCACCGACGCCGTCATGCCCGACGACGAACTCCACGACGAGCCGGTGGACGCAGATCCCGATCCGGCGCTGCTCCTCGAACTGCCCGCCCCGCCCCTACTGCCCGGCGGCAGCCGGCTGGCAGCCGGCGCCGTCGAGTCCGGAGAGACACTGATGGAGCAGAAGGCCCGGCTGAGGGCCACGAATACGTCGCTCGCTCGAGACCTGGCCCGATCGACAGGGATGACGCACGCCCAGGTCAACGCCGAATTGAACCGTCTTGCCGGGTTGCAGCGGATCGGCGATGCCACTGCGGTGCAGCTCGAACGCCGTCTCACGCATGCGCAGAAGTGGATGGCAAAGCGGTAGCAGCATCGGTTACACCCAAGTTGCACCCGAATGACAACTCATTGGCCCGGTCATCACCGAGTCAAACAAATCCGTGACCGGCAAAGGTGCCTTGCCAGGAGCCCGAAATCGGCCACTGCCAAGGGTGCTGCCGACACAGGTTTGGGCATCAACTCCCAGTTCAGCACGTACCTGCACCTGTCGCAGTTGCCAGAAGTAGATCGACGGCCCCACAGGCCAACGGACCGGACATTGTGGCGTTGGCCGCTGACGCAGGTAGCCGTTCGGTTGCTGGGCAGACGCTCTATCGGGCGGATTAGCGAGGACCGATGCCCCAGCGACCTGCTCGAATCGCCCAAATCAGAAACACCGACCTGCAGTGCGCACCGTCGAGGCATCGGTAACGCACGCTGTGCATGTAACTTGGGGCCGCTCGCTTCATCAGAGCAGCTACGCCCGCCCTCGACCGCTCGCCCCAAAGGAAGAACATGACTCAGGTGATCTCGATCCATTCGTTCCGCGGTGGAACAGGCAAGAGCAACACCACTGCAAACGTGGCTGCACGGCTGACTGCCGCCGGCGCCAGGGTGGCCGTCATCGACACCGACATCCAGAGCCCTGGAGTCCACGTCATCTTCGGGTTCGACGACACACCCGAGCCCACCCTCAACGACTACCTGTGGGGGAAGGTGGCGATCGCTGACGCGGCCCACCAGATCACCGACCAGGTCACCCAGTCGACAGGGGTCGCTCCCGGTGGTGAGTTGTGGCTGGTTCCCTCCAGCATTAAACCCGGCGACATCGCCCGGGTGCTGCGCGAGGGTTACGACGTCGGGACGCTCAACGACGGCTTCCGCAACCTGGCGAAAGATCTCAACCTCGACTACCTCCTCATCGACACCCATCCGGGTCTCAACGAGGAGACGCTGCTGTCGTTCACCATCAGCGACATCGTCCTCCTGCTGCTTCGGCCCGACCGCCAGGACTTCCAGGGTACGGCCGTCACCGTTGACGTCGCCCGTCGCCTCGACGTTCCGAATCTCTTCCTCGTCCTCAACAAGATCCCATCGGGCATCGACCAAGACGATCTGCGTCAGCAGATGACCGACGCCTATGGCGCCGAGACGGTGGGCATGCTCCCCTTGGCGGAAGAGGTCGTCCAAAACGCATCCGGCGGGCTCTTCTCGTTGACCTCACCCGACCATCCGTGGTCGACCCAGATCGGCAGCATCGTCGCCCGCGTCCAGGCCGGATAGCGGAGTACGGATCCACTGATGCCCATCGAATCCGACGACGCATTCGTCCCCCAGTCCGACACCGCGTTCGGCGTCATGGACTGGACCGAGCTGCCCGAACAAGAACGAGCCTGCCTGCGCTGGATGCTGCGCGTAGGCGAGGTCAGCGTCGAGCAGACCTCCGAAAATCTCCACGTCACCGAAGAGACGGCCCACGATGTCCTCGAGGCCCTGGTCGAGCGCAAGCTCGCCATTCGTATTGAGGAACGAGTCGTCTACGCAGGCAACATCGGCCACAAGAAGGCGCGCTTCAAGCCCGGCGGGATGTGGGACGACCTGTCCAAGAAACTGATGGACGACTGATCCTCACCTACGTCCGCTCGCCCCTAGCGACCGGCCCAGTCTCCCCTCGATCCGCCGTGACCTTGTAGCGACCCTCACCACCAACACCCCTGCACGACCACAGACACCTCGACGTCTCGACCCACTGGAGTCCACAATGACCGCAACCACCCGACCCGATGGAACCAGTGACGGTGATACCCAGGCCACTCCTCCGCCGACACCTCCGCCGACAACTCCGGCGGCTGATCCCTCGGCGGGAGCCTCCGGGGCCTCCGCACCTGCAGCAGAGTCCGGGACCTATCGGGTCCGGTTCGGCATGCGGGCCAAGATGCTGACCGCGTTCACCTTTGTGTTCACCGTCATTTTCGTCATCATCGGACTCTTTGTAGTGAACTACGTGGGCAGCCAGGCGCAGTCCCAGCTGGTATCCCAGCTCCAGGCCACCGCGCAAGGAGGGGCCAAGACCATCGACGGAAACGGGATGGTCCAGCTTCGCGCCCAGATCCCCCAGGCGCTTCCGGGCAAGTTCCCCGCGAACTTCCCCCTCGACAACCCGCTCTACGTCAAGCTTTGCCAACAGCTCATCAACATCACCAAACTGGTCCCCAAGGCACAGCCGTACACGTACTTTATGGACCCGGTCACCAAGACCATGGAGTGGGAGACCACGAATGGGATCTACCCAAAACCCCTCCCCTATGCCGCAATTTACCGACAGCCGATCACTGGACTCCTCGGAACCGACTCGCTCGCTGGTCGGCTGATGGCACAGGGCTTGGTCCGCACCACCAATCAGGCGCCCTATGCAGAGGCGGACGTGGCCTTCAAGTTCATCTCGACCTACACCCCGATCCGCGACTCGTCCGGCAAGGCGGTCGCCGGACTGGGGGTGGACTACCCGATGCAGTACGTCGGCGTCGTCCGTGCCGGCGCCATCCGCGGCGTCCTGCCCATCCTCTTGTTGAGTTACATCTTGCTGTTCCTCATGGTGCTCGTCCTGGCCACAATCCTGACT
>CAININ010000114.1 GCA_903849265.1 uncultured Acidimicrobiaceae bacterium | reverse complement strand
CTCGATGAGTGGGGCTATCCGATCGTGGACGGTGCACCGGTCGACGGCGCCCTGGTCGAGATGGCCACCCGGGCGGCGGCCGAGTGTCCCAGGAGGGCGCTGCTGCTGGAGCGCCTGTTGAGCGCCGGATGACGGGGCGCCGGGTGACGAGGGCCGGATGAACGGGCCCGGATCACCCGGGCTCAGGTACACCCGGGCTCAGTGGCAGACGGTGCCCGGCGGGGGCAGCGGCCCGCCACCGAGATAGCGCGACACATAGGCCTGAACACAGACATCGCTCGGTCCACTGAGCAGCCAGGTGTGGCCCCACCCCACCCAGGTCAGTTGGCTGGCGTGTGGGAAGGCAGTGGCCAGGTGCCGGGTCCCGGTGAGCGGCGTGTTGGGATCTCCGGTGTTGCCGATAACCAGGACCGGGGACGCGTCGACCGGGCGCTGGGCGGTCACGGGTCTGCGTCCGTCGGGCCAGGTGACACAGCCGCCCAGGTTGTAGTTGACGGTGTATCCCCCGAGCCTCGGATACCGGGCCGCGAGGGTCCAGGCCAGGTTGCCGGCGGCTGCAGGGCCCAGGTGCCCGGTGCTGTCGTTGCAGACGATGGCCCACTGGGCGTCGACCAAGGGCGCGCCGTCGACGTCGACCACGAACTCGAGGGCGAGGTGGCGCAGCCCACGGCCATCCCCGTGAGATGCAGCCACCAGGGCCGAATCGTAGAGAGGGGTGAAGCCGGGGACGCTCACGGCGAACAGGGTGGCGGTGTCGAGATCTCCCACGGTGACCGGCGTGTTGTCTCCGTTGCCGGGAGCAGGCAGCGGGTGCGCGGTCATGGACGACGACAGGTCGGCGAAGAAGGCGGTCGGGTTCGACCCGAGCGGACACGATGGGCCCGCGGCGCAGGCGTCGAGCAGATGTGTGAGGGAGCGCTCGGCGGCCGGCGCCTGCTCGGTGGCCTGGGCGGCGAGCGATGCGAACTGATCGACGGCGCCGTCGAGCACCATCGCTCGGACACGGTGGGGGAAGAGGGACGCGTAGACGGTGCCGAGGACGGTTCCATACGAGAGCCCGTAGTAGCTGATCGTGGCGAGCCCGAGGGCTTGGCGGATCCGGTCCAAGTCGCGGGCGGTCGACACGGTATCGGTCACCGCTGTGAGAGCCGGTGCGGCAGCGGCACAGGCGGGAGGGATGGCGGCGAAGACGGGGGTGCCTGGCAGCTCGTCTCCCTTGTGGGCGGGTACGGGGACGGCACTGGTAACGGCGGAGAGGTCGGTCCCACACTGCAGCGGGTCGCTCGCCCCGGTGCTACGGGGGTCGAACGTGACGACGTCCATCCGGTCCCGGACCGCAGCCGGCAGCAGCGGGTACTCGACGGGGAGGATCTGGTTGCCGCTCTCACCGGGCCCGCCCGGGTTCATCACCAGGGTCCCGTCGGTCGCCGCCCCTCCGGTGGCGGCAATGCGGGACACGGCGATCTGCAACGTTCCGGCGTCGGGGTGGGTGTAGTCGAGCGGCACCGGCACCGAGCCGCACTCGATGTCGGCGTGGGCTGGGCAGACGCTCCAGGTGACCGGCGGGGGAGGGGCGACGGTCGGTAGCGCAGCTGCTGTCGACGAGGGCGGCGAGGTCGACGTGGACGTCGTTGCAGGGCTCGACCCGCACGCCGCCACCGCCAGTGTCAGTGCCGTGAGCCCGACTCCGCACCACGCTCGGGCCGTCCGGGATCCGCGTCGAGGG
>CAININ010000113.1 GCA_903849265.1 uncultured Acidimicrobiaceae bacterium | reverse complement strand
GACGAGACCCCCTGATCCTGCACGGCGGTCACCTTGGGAACGCCAGCGATGGCATTCTCCGCCCGCTCTATTGCGGCCTTGTCTGCTGCAGTAAATGCCCCGCTGGCAGATGCCGCTACGAGGACCGCTTGCGACGTCGCCGTCGGTTGGAACGGAGCAGCCAGGGTGGCCGCTTGCACGCTGGGCTGTGTGGCCGGGAGGAACTGGGCGTTGCTGTTCTTTTCAACGCTCGAGATGGAAGGAAGTCCGAGCACCAGGGCCACTGTGCCCAGGGCCCATGCGACCACGATCATCCATCGGAATCGGACAGTGATCCGTCCGAGCGACGTGAAGAATCGGCGATCGTCCAACAAGGTGCCACCCTACGTCCGACCGAAGGCCCGGGACAGTGGGTAATTGGACCTATTCGCAGGAGGTGCCCCTGCGCGTGGGTCAGGTAGTGACTGCAGGCATGCGGCGTGGCATGGGGACGGCGGTCTCGGGCCACCGCTTCCTGCTCACCCGAGCGAGTCGGTGGAGGAGGGCGATCGCCGCGGGGTCGTCGTCACCCGGGCGGGTCTCGACGGCACCGGCGGCGATCATCCCATCGAGGAGCGCACGTCCTTTGTCGGTGCGCACGATGGTCAGCGTCCAGTCGTGGAAGGAGCCGATTCCGCCGGTGGAGATGTCGGCATGCTCGGCGGCGAAGTCAGGGCATGTGGTGCAGCCTTCGCGGGTCCACGCATGGGCCTCCTTCAGCGGGATCTCATGGAACCCGCCGTCCTTTGTCCACACCTGGAAGACGCCCTTGATGTTCATCTTGGCGATGTCCGCCCGGGCGATCCCGTACTTCGCCTCGAACAGCTCGGGGAAGATGGCATCGTCGAACGTCTTCGAGCAGAGGAGTCCGATGGTCAAGGAGAGGCGGCGGGCGATCTTGCCGGCCTTGCGGGACTGCATCATGGCCGGGGCCGACGCCTGGCACCCCATGCCGACGAGGGCGATGCGCTCGGCTCCCCCTTCGATGGCCTGCGGGTAGGCAAGCGGGTTGGCGGAGTAGGTATATCGGGACCCGGCAGCAGCTAGGACCTCGGCACGGGTCGTCGCCACGGCCGGCTTGGCCTTCCACGTCGATCCGTCACCCTCGAGGTCGGACACGAGTGCGGCGTCGATCACGTCGTTCTCGAGTGCCCAGATGAGGATGGCTGAGACAAGCCCGCCGTCTTGGCCCGCTGCGTGGACCTCGGGGTCGGTGGCCCGCACGAGGAGCACATCGGACGAGATGCCGGCGACTTCTTCCTCGGTGCGCTCTCTGCCATGGAGGTGGGTGTCGATCTCGGGCTCCCACAGGCGGAAGCGCGGACAAGCTCGGGTGCACATGGTGCAGCCCTTGACGCCGTGCGTGCAGCTGTCCGGGCCGCCGTCGGCATCGATGTGGAACGGCTTGTACTTCCCCCCGGTGTCGTCGTAGGAGAGGACGTCGTACGGGCACGCGACGACGCACGCGGCGCATCCGGTGCACAGTCCAGAGGTGACGACCTCGGTGAGCAGTTCGGTCCAGTGCGGCTTTTCGGGCGGCATGGGGGACACCCTACCCGTGGCTCCCTTCCTGGCTGGGACCCGGGACAGATGGGGACTGGGTACCCTCGTCGGATGCCCGAGCTCGTCGAGGTGGAGCGATACCGGATCCTGGCCGAGGCCGCCCTCGGACGTGGAATCGCGTCGGTCGGGTGCCCGGACCCGTGGTTCTTGAAAGGGGCGGCGTCGGAGCCGCTTCTGACGGGTGCATTGGTCGGCGGTCGATTCGCCGGAGCCCGTCGGATCGGAAAGCTGCTCTTGCTCGATGTCGACGAGGGACCGGTGGTCGGTGTTCGGTTCGGGATGACCGGCACGCTGCTCGTCGACGGGACCGACGCTGTCGGTCAACTCTTGTACTCGCCCACCCGGACCGATCCGGCATGGGAGCGTTGGACGGTGACGTTTGCCGATGGTGGTCGGCTGGTGGTGCACGACCCCCGCCGGCTGGGTGGCGTGTCGCTCGATCCTGACGTGTCGGGGCTGGGACCCGACGCGGCCACGATCGATCTTGTCGGTCTGCGGGTTGCACTGGTTGGTTCGTCGGCTCCCCTCAAAGCCAGACTGCTCGACCAGTCCCGCATCGCCGGCGTGGGCAACTTGATCGCTGATGAGGTGCTGTGGAGGGCGGGTCTGTCCCCCTTGCGGCCGGCTGGATCGTTGACGCCGGCCGAGGAGCGGCGCCTGCACCGAACCCTCGGACGCACGATCACCGATCTGACTCAGCGGGGCGGGTCGCACCTGGGAGACCTCATGGCGGAGCGCCACCCGGGGGGCGTCTGCCCGAAGGACGGCAGCCCGCTGTCCCGATCGACCGTCGGGGGACGGACGTCGTGGTGGTGTCCGGCCCATCAGGTCGGCTGAACGGGCCCCCTCCTCGAGACGGTCACTTCTGATGCGAGCGCAACCGGTCGAGAAGTTTCGTGACGAAGTATCGTTCAGTATCCCTGGTGGACGGAGCTCCGATGAACCGCGACGAGTTGAAGGCAGCGCAGGCACCAATCAAGGATCGCTATCGTGAGCATCCCGAGGCTGCGGTCGTCACGCTCCGTGCGGAAGGCCTGTTGGGCGAGGATCTCTCCTGTTCCGTGCGGACCGGCCAGGCACTCGTGGCCGCAGGACTACATCCGGCGACCGGGGGCGATGGTTCCTTCGCTTGCTCTGGCGACATGTTGCTCCAGGCTCTTGCGGCGTGCGCCGGAGTGACGATGCGCTCGGTTGCAACTTCTATCGGAGTCGATGTCGCGGGAGTGGTTCGAGCGGAGGGTGACCTGGACTTCAGGGGCACGCTCGGCGTGGACAAGGAAGCACCGGTCGGGTTCACCGATATCCGCCTGTCGTTCGAGCTTCAGAGCGGCGCATCAGAAGAGGAACTCGCCACCCTGCTGCGCCTGACCGAGCGGTACTGCGTGGTACTTCAGACGCTAGCGAACAGCCCCAGGCTGTCGGCCTCGATCGTCTGAACCCTGACCAGCTCCGCCAGGTGTACTCGACGCTGATCCCCTGTGGAGACGGGGAAAACCCATCGTGCAGTCATTGCGCGCCGGAAGCGGGTCGGGTCCGCCACCGCCGCCCATCCTGGTTCGTGGTGCCCGGGCACACCGGGTCGTCGAGGGGATTTGAGGATCACTGGCATACTGCGCTCATGAGCGAGCAGCCGGTGGGACGGTCCGGGAATGCGCTGGCGCGGGTCAGCAGGCGATCGAGAGTCCGCTCGGCAGCCCAGGCCATGATCTCCACGGGATGCATGGACTGCTTGATGGGTCCGTGGAGCGACGGCAGAGCCCGTCGTCTCGATCTGACACGAGGCACATCATGGAGTTGATTCCTGCGATTGACGTCAGCGACGTCCGGTTCGACGAGACGACCGACGTCGTTGTCGTCGGTCAGGGCGTTGCGGGAGCGTCGGCGGTCCTCGGGGCACGCCAAGACGGAGCGGACGTGTTGGCCATCGAACGCAGCGGGGTGCCAGGGGGGACGTCGGCGCAGTCCGGCGGCCTCATCTACCTGGGAGGCGGCACGGCACTCCAGCGCGATTGTGGATTCCAGGACTCGCCGGACAACATGGCCGCGTTTCTTCGGGCTGCCCTTGGGCCCGATGTCGATGCCGATCGCGTGGCTGCATACTGCGAGGGTTCGCCGGACCACTTCGATTGGCTCGTCTCGATCGGCGTGCCGTTCCGAGCGTCGTTCTGCGACGAGCCGAACCGCGAATCGGCGGATGACGCCGGGCTGCTCTTCAGCGGGGGCGAGGACACCTATCCCTTCGACGAGCTCGCAGTCCCGGTGCCGCGGGGACACAAGCCGCAGTGCATCGACTCTGCCGGTGGTTTCCTGATGGAACGCCTGGGTGCGGCGGTATCGACGAGCGGCGCCCGCATGGTTGCTGACGCCGGTGCCGAGGCGCTGATCGTCGACAGCGGGAAGGTCGTCGGCGTGCTGGTGAAGACCGACGACGGACCACGTGCCATCCGAGCCCGTGGTGGGGTGGTCCTGGCCACTGGAGGGTTCATCCACAACGAAGCGATGGTCGCCGAGTACTGCCCCTCGGCTCACATCCCCGACCCGGCCTGGCGCATCGGCAACCCGAACGATGACGGTCGCGGGATCCGCATGGGTGCGGGTGCGGGCGCGGCGACAACCAGGCTCGACGTCTTCGAGTGCGCACTGCCACTCGGTCCGCCGCACCGTCTCGCACGGGGGATCCTGGTCAACCGCGACGGCGAGCGGTTCATCAACGAGGATGCGTACACCGGCCGCATCGGATGCCACGCCCTCAGCGACCAGGACGGCTTCGTCTACATGATCACCGATGATGTGATCCACGAGCGGAATCCGATCGGACTCCGGATCGGCTACGCCGCGCCCACTCCAGAAGAGCTGGCGGCCGATCTCGGGATCCCACCTGAGGCCCTGGCTCGCACCGTGCGCGAGTACAACGGCGCTGCCTCTCGAGGCGACGACCCGGCGTTCCACAAGCGGGCACCCTTCCTGCAGCCCATCGGCGTGCCGCCGGCGAGCGGCATCGGCGCCATCGACCTACGCGTCGACCACGGTGCGATCTATGCGACCTTCACCCTCGGCGGTCTGGTGACCGATACCGACGGCGCCGCCCTCGATGGCGATGGTCGTCGCGTCGCGGGGCTCTACGCCGTCGGCCGAACGGCCGCCAGCCTTGCGGCACACCACTACGCCAGCGGTATCAGCCTCGGTGATGGTTCGTTCTTCGGCCGACGCGCCGGCCGCCACGCGGCGTCCTGCACCTGATCGGACCGCTCCTCACCGCGCTAGGCCATGTTGGTGACGCATCGACTTACCCTTGCCGGCTGCCTGACTGAATTCGTTCTGCCCCGACCTCTGGGTTGACGCCCGTCGCCTCACGCCCTCGCCACGGGCTCCGGCGGTTTGTCGATCCCGAGATCGGGTTCTTGTCCGAACTCGGGTTGGGGTGTGAAGGACCACCTCGGGTCTTGGTCGCTCGGCCCATTGCGTTGGAGCACCCACCCGTCGTAGGTCTTCAGATGGTGATGGTGGTGACAGAGCAGCGCCAAGTTGTCCGCAAGTCGTCAATCAGACCCCTTAGCGAGTGACCCAGAACCAGGCACTTCGGTGACATCATTGGGACCCGAATTGACGTGGTCTG
>CAININ010000112.1 GCA_903849265.1 uncultured Acidimicrobiaceae bacterium | reverse complement strand
GGCGATCGGCGACGGCATCGAAGTGGGAGTAGGTCGGGAGAAGGAGGGCCGATCCCTGATTGGCGAGGCTCCGGGTGAAGTTCGAGGTGTTCAAGGCCACGCTGTAGGGGGCCACCTGCGCAACCGGGAGGATGATGCCGATGATCAGCGCGTCGAGCTGGAAGGCGAAGACGCTGCTCAACGTGACGACCGACTGCAGTCCACCGAACCGAAGGAGATCTTTGAGGAGCGGGCCACTGAACCGCCCGTCTCGCAGCGAGACGCCCGTGACTCGACGGACCACCGAAGAGGCCATGCAGAAGCTGATGGCGATACCGGCAGCCTGGAAGATGGCCAGCACGATCAGGCCCCCGCTAGCCAACACGGCGAGGATCTGACCCACCTGGGTGAAGAGGAGAGCGATCAGCCCGATCTGCGATAGTCGGTCGCTGCGTCCCGACCCGAACAGCACCGAGTTGGGGACGATGGCCAAGAACGAGATGGCCGACATCACGCCGAGGATCACCAGGGTGGCACCGGCCTGAGTGGCGCTGATCGTTCCCAGGTTGAGAAAGGAGGCGACGAAGGGAGCCAGCCCGATCGTCACGAGCACCGCAACTGCGCCCGATAGGGCGAAGACCACCCAGGTCGTCCGGATGAGATCGGCGATGCCTGCTTTGTCGTCGATCGCAGTCAGCCGGGCGATCCGCTGGACGGCTGCCGTGCCGATCCCGACGTCGAGCAGCCCGAGATAGCTGACCAGTGCCAGCAGGACGATCCACAGGCCGTAGGTGCCGGCGCCGAGGTGCAGGAGGAGCACTCTGGTGAGCAGCAAGCTGAGTACGACACCCACCGCGAACGTGCCGTACGAGGACACCACGTTGAGGGAGAGCTGTCGAAGGCTGGCGTTGCCGATCGCCGGTCCCGGCTGGCCCGCTGCCAGCTCGCCGGGCTCATCCACGAATTGGTCGACTGGCTGATCAGATGGCTGATCGGATGGCTGGTCGCCTGGGAGTTCGGGTGCGCCGTCGCCCGAGCCGTCCGATGTGCTCGCGCCGTCCACAGGCAATCGTACCTCGCCGGCCCCCTGGGACCGCCGGATCTCGCGGGTCAGTCGTCGAGTCGGAGGGCGGAGACGAAGGCTTCCGGGGGGACTTCGACGCGTCCGATGTTCTTCATCTTCTTCTTCCCCTCCTTCTGCTTCTCCAACAGCTTGCGCTTACGCGTGATGTCACCGCCGTAG
Organism: uncultured Acidimicrobiaceae bacterium; assembly: GCA_903849265.1. Lineage (GTDB taxonomy): Bacteria > Actinomycetota > Acidimicrobiia > Acidimicrobiales > RAAP-2 > Bog-756. The sequence goes on along the minus strand of CAININ010000112.1, from coordinate 6,850 downwards.
CACTTGGCCAGGACGTCCTTGCGTCTGGCCTTGACCGTCTCTCGCGCCAGCACCCTGCCACCGATGGCAGCCTGGATGGGGACTTCGAACATCTGGCGGGGGATGAGCTCTTTGAGCTTCTCGGCCATGCGGCGGCCGTAGTAGTCGGCAGCCGAGCGGTGCACGATGGTCGAGAAGGCGTCGACACCCACGTGGTTGATGAGAAGGTCCACCTTGACCAGGTCTGCGGTGGCGTACCCGCTGGGCTCGTAGTCGAGGCTGGCGTAGCCCTTGGTCCGGCTCTTCAGCTGGTCGAAGAAGTTGATGACCACTTCGGCGAGGGGGATGATGTAGACGAACTCGACCCGCTCGGGCGAGAGATAGTCCATCTTCACCATCTCGGCTCGCTTGGCCTGGCAGAGCTCCATGATCGTTCCGGTGTACTCGGCCGGAGTCAGGATGGTGGCCCGCAGCATGGGCTCGTCGACGTGATCGAGGCTGCCTGCATCGGGCAGCTCGCTCGGGTTGTCGACCGCTACCTCGGTGCCGTTGTTCAAGTAGGCCAGATAGGCCACCGACGGGGCGGTGGCGATCAGCGTCAGATCGAACTCGCGCTCCAGGCGCTCGCGGACGATCTCCATGTGGAGCAGTCCGAGGAAGCCGCACCGGAAGCCGAAGCCCAGCGCCATCGACGACTCAGGCTCGTAGGTGAAGCTGGCGTCGTTGAGGCGGAGCTTCTCGAGTGCATCGCGCAGGTCGGGCAGCTCGTCGCCGTCGATGGGGAACAGTCCGCAGAACACCATGGGGTTCGGGTCGCGATAGCCATCCAGGGCCGTCTTGGCCGGGTGGGTGGCGGTGGTCACCGTCTCCCCGGAGCGAGCCCCGCCGACGTCCTTGATCCCGGCGATCAGGTACCCGACCTCGCCCGGACCGAGCTCGTCGACCGGAACGGTCACCGGGGTGCGCACCCCGATCTCCTCGATCTCGTGGTTCACCCCGGCTTGGATGAAGCGCAGTCGGTCCTTGGTGGTGAGCGTCCCGTCCATCACACGGATGGAGCTGACCACACCGCGATACTGGTCATACGACGAGTCGAAGATGAGGGCTCGCAACGGCGCCGCGGCGTCACCCTTGGGCGCCGGGATGCGGGCGACGATGGCATCGAGGAGTTCGGGCACGCCCTCCCCTGTTTTGGCTGAGATGTGCATGATGTCGGCCGCCGCCAGACCCAAGACCGTCTCGATCTCCGCGGCACACCGGGCCGGGTCGGCAGCCGGCAGGTCGATCTTGTTGAGCACTGCGATGATCTCGAGGTCGTTCTCCAGGGCCTGATAGCAGTTGGCCAGCGTCTGGGCCTGAATCCCTTGAGAGGCGTCGACCAGGAGAACTGCCCCCTCGCATGCGGCCAGCGATCGGCTCACCTCGTACCCGAAGTCGACGTGTCCAGGGGTATCGATCAGGTGGAGGGTGTGGTCTCGCCACGGCACCCGCACGTTCTGCGCCTTGATGGTGATGCCTCGTTCGCGCTCGATGTCCATCGAGTCGAGGTACTGGGCGCGCATCTGACGGGGGTCGACCGCACCGGTCAACTCCAAGATGCGGTCGGACAGCGTCGACTTGCCGTGGTCGACGTGGCTGATGATGGAGAAATTGCGGATACGGTCGATGGGGAGCACGGGTCGCCCAGCGTACCCAAGCCAGGCACTGCACCGGCCCCTTTTGTCTCCAGGGCGCCCGTGGGGACCACTCCGGCCCGAACTGCTATCCTTCAATGGCTCCGGTACACGATCCCTGAACGGGATCCCGGGGACCTGACGCAGCCCGGGACGGTGGAGCACGCCGCCCGGACCCCACGCACGAGGACGACGAGGACAAGCAGTGGCCAACATCCGTAGCCAGATCAAGCGCAACCGCCAGACCATCAAGCGTCAGGCCCGCAACAAGGCCGTCCGGTCTGAGCTGCGCACCCGCACCAAGAAGGCCGACGCTGCCATCATCGAAGGCGGCGAGCAGACCGAAGAGGCCATCCGACTCGCAGTCAAGCGGATCGACAAGGCCGGCGCCAAGCGCGTCATCCACAAGAACCAGGCAGCCAACCGCAAGTCCCGCCTGATGAAGCGGGCCAATCGGGCCGCAGCCGCAGCTGCAGCCGACGCCTGAGCCGGACCACATCACGGCTCGCACGAGCTGCACATTCTGAACGCCGCCGGGTCCGCCCAGCAACCTGCCCCGCCTCCGGCGGGGCAGCGTTCGTTTCCAAGCCTTGTTCCCCATGCAAACTGCGGCAACGCCGTCCCGTACGATTGCGCCAGCAACGACGACCACGTGGGGGGACCATGACGCCGCAATCAGGGTTAGAGGCGCTCGGCCGTGACGAGCTCGCCCGGCTCGCTCCCGAGTACCTCCTGGCCGGTCACCTGATCGACCGGGCCGGCATGCCCCATCTGATCGGCGCCTTCGGGCGGGACGTCATGCGCGACATCGCCATCGAGGAGTGGCGGGGTGCGAGCCCCGTCTATACCCGGCGCATGCAGCAGGCGCTGGGGTTCGAGGGAGACTCGGTCGAGACCATCTTCAAGGGGATGCAGATCGATGTCGGCGCGCCCCCCCAATTCATGGACTTCCGGTACGTGGTCACCGATCACGACCACGGCGAGTTCTGGCTGGACCATTGCGGCGCGCTGATGGACGTCGAGCCCATGGGCCCGGACTACGTGCAGGCCATGTGTCACGACATCGAGGACCCCACCTTCGACGCCACCGCCACGGCTACGAACTCCCGGGCGCAGGTCCGACCGATACACCGGCCGCCGCGCGTGCCCGCCGACCGGGCGCCGCACTGTCAGTGGACCGTCACCATCAACGACGCGCATCCTGCACTGCCGGTCCCCGACGAAGCCAAGTTGATCGCCACCACCCGAGCAGCACTGCTCGCACTCGCTCCCATCGACCCCGATGATTCAGGGCGGCACGAGTACACCGGCCCGCTCGTGGCCGACCTCGACTTTGCGGACTGGTCGGCCTCCGCCCTCAGGCGGATCACCGACGAGGTCTGCCTGCAAGGACACCTGCTCGTCCTGTCGTTCCTGGCCGCCACCGCAGCACGCACCGCTCGGCCCGAAGACGCGGTGGCCATCGGCCGGCACCAGTTCACCGGCGTGGCCGGTGTGGCCGCCGAGCGGTTCCGCGATGCACTCGACCTTCCGCCGACGCTGCACGGCGCCGCTACCTTGCTCCGACTGCACCCGGGCCTACAGCCCTACGAGTACGTCCGCTGTGACGTGGATCTGGGCGACCGCCTCGTGGTCAGACTCGCTCGCGACACCGGCGCCACCGTCGACGGCGCCTGGCCCTCGATGCTCAGTGCCGAGCACCTCGAGCCGCTTGATGCCATGGTGCGGACCATCGACGACCACTTCCGGTGCGAACCCGTGTCCGACGATGCCGACGGCCTAGTCGTCGAGGTTGTCCGAGGTGCGACGGCGGTGCCGGTCTCCGACGACGTATTCCTCACCCGGTTCAGCACCGGGGCCACCCATGTGTTCGAAGACCGGGGCACACCGGTGGAGCTGCGCACCGGTGGCCGGCCGACGTCGGGCACCGAGGTCCCAGCGAACTGAGTCGTCGCGGTCAGTCAGTCGTCGAGCGTCGGCTGGATCAGTTCGGGTTCGATCAGGTCGGGCTGGGTCAGCGTTGACTCACCAGGTTCTGCCTCGATGAGCTCGGGACCGTCATTGCGAACGTTGCCGACCGTCCTCGCCACGCGGCGGTGGACGAGCGTGCCCGCAGGCGACGCCACCAGCAACGATTCGAGTTCCGGCTTGTCCCGGTTGGCCGGGTCCAGCCACTCGTCGAGCACGGCGGGATCGAGCACGACCGGCATCCGGTGGTGGATGTCCCCCATGTCGGGCCCGGCTTCAGTGGTGATCACCGTGCAGGTGCGCATCGCCGGTCGTTCCCCTTCGGGCTCATCGGCCGCCCCCGGACCGCCCCACCACTGCTCCCACAGCCCGGCCAGCGCCAGCGGCTGTCCGTCAGCCCGGGTGAAGTAGTACGGCTGACGGGTCTTGCGGGGCCCCGGCTTCCACTCGTAGAAGCCGTCGGCCACCACGGCAAGGCGCCGGGAGGTGAACGCGGCCCGAAACGAGGGCTTGGATGCCACCGTCTCGGCTCGCGCGTTGAACGTGCGGTTGGCCATGGACGGGTCTTTGGCCCACGACGGCACCAGCCCCCACCGGTAGCGACCGAGCTCACGGTGCACGCCGCTGGGGACCGCGCCGGATCCCTCAGCGCTTAGTGCTGCCTCACTGTCAGGCACATCGGCAACACCCAAGATCGACCGGGTAGGCGGCACGTTCCAACTCGGGCGACCGCTCGGGTCCACATCGGACCCGAGCAGGGCATCGAAGATCCGAGCCAGATGGTCCGGCTCGGAGTAGAGGGCGATCCGTCCGCACATGGTGAGGTAAGCCTAGGACGCTCCCTGCCTGGTGTCCGCTACTTCTTTGCGTAGTAGTAGGGGGAGTCGCACCGGTATCCGTGCGTGGACCCGGTGGTCGATGGATCATCGAGCCGCTGGAACTTGCCTTGGACGACCTGGGCGATGATGTAACAGTTAGGCGGGACCTTGCCCGCCGGGTTCGAGGTGGCGATCAGGTAGTTCCCGTTGAACGTGGTGATCTTGCCCAGCTGCTGCAGCACCGAGCCCCGGGTCGGATGCGGTCCGGCCGCCCGCAGGGCCTGGGCGAACAGTTGGCCCGACAGCCACCCGAACAACGTGTACAGGTCGGGCTTGAACCCGGGAGACACTTTTTGGACCCAGGTCAGGAAGGTGTTGACCGACGGGAGCACCGAGGCATCCTCACCCAGGAACAACGACGTGAGGGTCTCCATGTAGGCGCCGTTGATGGCTGCCGGCCCGCCGGAGTCAGGCACCAGTGACTCCGAATACGTCGAGGCCCCGAACACGATCTGGGGATGGAAGTTCTGCTGGTTCAGCGCCTTGACCACGGCGGCTGCGTAGTTTTCGGGCATCTGCTCGAGGAAGAGGATCTTCACTCCGGCCTGGCGCATGGCGATGACGTTCTGTGTGAAGTCGGTCTGCGTGATGTCGAACTGCGGGTCGTAGACGACCTTGTAGCCGATCGACTGCATGGCCGCCTTCTCCCCGGCCCACTTGGAGATGGCGGAGGGCTGGTCGGCGACCAGGGCCCCTGCACCTTTCAGATCACCGGGGAATTTCGTCTTGAAGTACTGGAGCGGGCCCAACTGCCAGCCGATCGCGGCGGGGTCCGGGCTGAAGGTGTTGGGCAGGTCTGCGGCGGCTTGGTCGAGAGACACCGTGACGTTGGGGACACCCGGGTTTGCTGCGAGCACCGTTCCGCCGTAGCTGTCCTGCAGGGAGAACCCGCCGACCGAGGCGAAGTCTTTCTGGACGACCTGTTGGGTGGCCTGCTTATTGGGAGCGCCCTGGTAGCCGTCGTCGTACGAGTCGACAAGGATCTTGCGGCCGTTGATGCCGCCCTGGGAGTTCGCATAGGCGGCGTAGGCCTGAGTGCCGACATCAGAGCCCTTGAACAGCCCGGCGAACAGCGTCGTCACGTTCCCGACGGTGACGGTGGACGAGGTGATTCCGGTGGTGTCGCTGAATGCGGACGATGGGATGTTCTTCGAGCCCGACGTCGACGTCGAGGCTGCCGTCGTTGCTGGCGTGGACTGGGTCGACGAGCAGGCCGTCAGTGTGCCGGCGAATGCCAGGCCGGCCATGGCCAGTGCCGCTGTTCGCCTCCGTCGTCCTGGCGTCCGCTCAATGGTGACTGGCTTCATGGTCGTCTCCCCTTGGTCGTAGATGCACCGGCAGATCGTGGATCTGTCCCCCCGGCGTGATGCAGTGTCAGTGACTCTAGGGACTGTTGGCGGCGGGCGCGTGGCACCCGTCCTGGATCATCGCGTTGAACGATCAGGGGTGCGCCGGAAACTCGGTGCCAGCAACTCTGTGCCAGCTACGTCTTCAGTGAGTTGCCGCTGATCGACCTGCATCTAGACGTGGTCTCGGTGGGCGAAACCAAACTGCACCGGAACTGACACTGATCAGCACTTGCGAGTGCTGATGCTCTATTGCACTGTGGACGGTGCACGCATTTGCGGTGTTTCTAGCGCATTTGTGGATCAGTTAGACGCAGCAGGACAGTCGGAGGCCACAAGCCACGAGCCCGACGGAATTTACCTGTAGATGCCTCTTCCCGTAGCAGTGAGTGCAAAGAACTCGAGTTTTCAGAAGTCGCAGGAACGCAGTCCCGGTCAGATTGGCCAAGGATCAGTCACACAGGAGTCAGGCGCATGGGCAGGTTGACCCGAACCAGAAGAACGGCGATCTCAACACTGACGGCTCTTGCCTTTGTCGGCGGTGGAGTCATCGCTTCGGGTGCCGGGACAGCAGGAGCGGCGCGCCCTCCGGCCACCATGGTCACAAACTGCAGCGGCGATGCCACGGCTATCGGTTCGCTCCCCCTGGTCGTGGCCAATTCCGCACCCGGTGGCTCTATCCGCTTCAGCGTCACCTGCGACGCGTCAAACCCGATCATCGTCAGCAATACGATGACCATCTGGCAAGACCTTCGGATCGAGGGTTCCGGCGTGGCGAATACCGTCATCAGCGGTGGAGGGACAAGTCAGATCTTCCAAATCGCCAACGGAGCCACCGTTTCGATATCGGCCATGACGATCGAAAACGGGAACTCGGTCAACGGCGGCGCCATCGATGTGGGTGACGCCTCCTCAGGCACGCTCAATGTGAAGAGCTGCACCTTCTCGAACAACATGGCACTCTCCGCAGGCGGAGCCATCGACAGCGGTGACAATGGTGGTTCGG
>CAININ010000111.1 GCA_903849265.1 uncultured Acidimicrobiaceae bacterium | reverse complement strand
GCGTGGTGCACGCACTGGTGCGCCACCGAGCCCAGCAGTAGATCTCGATACCCCCCTTGGCCGTGGGGCCCGACCACCAGCAGCTGAGCACCCCTGGCCCGGTCGAGGAGGGCAGGCACGATCGCCTCGTCCACCACCGACACAGCAAAGGGGACATCCGGCGCCCACCTCGCCGCATCGTCGCGGGCACGGAGCTCGGCCTCGCGTGCCGACCTCTCGAACCGGAGCGCCGCCGTGGCGACAACTGCGTGGGTCGGCGGGTACTGCCATGCGCAGACCGCCTCGAGTGGCGCATTCCGAATTCGCGCTTCCTCGAGTGCCCAACGCAGTGCCCGTCGAGCGTCCGGCGATCCGTCGATCCCGACCACCACCCGCCCGCCCGTCGTCACTTCGTGCTCGTCATCGTGCCCAGCCCGGACCACGACCACGGGGCCGCGAGCCTGCTGGATGCAGCGCTCGCTGACCGAGCCGACGAGGAGTCCGAGGAACCCGCCAGCGCCACGCGCTCCCAGGACCAAGAGGTCGGCGTGAGCACCCGCCTCGATGAGCTCGGGCACCGGGGCGCCGGAACGCACCGCTCCCTGCACCACCACCGAGGGGTGACGGATGGACGCGAGCGCGACGGCATCGTCCACCACGGCCTGCGCCACCTCGGCGATGTTGGCGTCATCAGGAACCCACTCCGGGACCGCAGATGGTAGAGCGGGTGAGACGTGCACCACGTGGAGGATGGCCCCTCGCACCCGGGCCTCGTCGACGGCCCAGGCCACCGCATCACGTGCGTTACGCGACCCGTCCACTCCAACCACAACGACACCCGTGACTTCGCCACTGCCCATCGTCTCACCGTCATGCCGCGTCATTGTGGCCTCCCAACTCGTTCGTCTGGCATGCCTGCGCGCTACCCCCGATGGCTCGTCTCCGATCTCTCGAGGTGGAGAAGGAGACCGTCGGCTCCGTTCGTGGTCTGTCGAACGCTGATCTCCATCGTCGGGCACCGCGTTGCATTGGGATAGAGCCGAATGTCCCAAGGATGAGGAACCTCCAGGAGAAGTGCCGTTCGGCCCTGGGTCGCCTCAACTGCTGGCGCGACAACGGAACCATGGCCATGTACGGATCCGGTGAACCGTTGAAGGCTGGCTCAGTTGCTAGCGGGGGCGATCAGTCGCCTGGCGCTCGAGGTCCCTTCCGCCTCCTTGCCCGTCGGCTGGCCGAAGAGCACGAGCAACGCGATCTGCACCGGGAGCCCGACTTCATCGAGCGTCAGATCGGTTGGCTCCGGGCGGTGACGTCGTACTACTCCCCGGTCGTTCGAGGCCTGGAAAACCTGCCACCAGAAGGCCCGGCCTTGGTGGTGGGCAATCACAACGCCGGTTTCTACATGCCGGACACATGGATCACGGCACTGGCCATCGTGGACCGCCGGGGAACCGACCACCCGGCCTACACCCTCACCTACGACCTGCTCTTCGCCTTCCCGGTCGTCGGGCCGTTTCTGCGCCGAATCGGCGCCGTCCCAGCCAGCAGCGATGCCGCCGTGCAGGCATTCGAGGAAGGGGCACTGGTCCTCGACTACCCCGGCGGCGACTACGAGGCGTGCCGGCCGTGGACAGAGCGGAACCGGGTGGACTTCGGAGGCCGTACCGGCTTCGCCCGGCTCGCCCTCCAGACGGGTGTGCCCATCGTCCCAGTCGTCACCCATGGCAGCCACGACTCGTTGATCGTCCTAGCGCGAGGCAACCGGATCGCCAAGGCGCTCGGCCTGAACGGTATGCACATCACGGTCTTCCCCCTGCTGCTCGGGCCCTTCGGTGTCACCACCGCACTGCTGCCGCCCCCGCCGCTGCCATCATCGATCACCGTCGAGTTCCTACCCCCCATCACCTGGCCCGACCTAGGCCCCGACGCCGCCGATGATCCCGAGACCGTGGCCCGGTGCGCCGCCGAAGTGGTGGCAGTCATGCAGACAGCCCTCGATCGGCTGGGCGTCGAACGGGCGCATCCGGTGGCTCGGGGCATCACCGCACTGTTCACCCGGCCCTTCCGTCGCTGAACCTGGCAGAACCGCACGTCGCTCGGGTGCCGGTACAAGCCTCGCCCGGCTATCACCCGTCAACGGTGCCGGGGCCGTCCCCCGCCGCACCGGTCGTGCTGGGCCGGTCCACCAACATGCCGAGCCCTGGAGCCACCGTCACACCGCCACCGGCCTCAGGCTCGGGGCGTCCTGCCAGTTGATAGACGGCCGAGCCGTCGACCGTCTCCTCGGCCACCAGCAGTGCCACGAGCTGATCGAGCACTGCCCGGTGTGCGGTCAGGATCGCGGTTGCCCGCCGTTCGGCGTCGCGCAACAGCTGGGACACCTCGGCATCGATCAGGGCCTGGGTCTGCTCGGCAAAGGGACGGCTAGAGAACTCGACGCCTCCCGAGCCGAGGAAGGAAGAGCCGCCGAGCGGATAGCCCACCGGGCCCAGCCGGTCGGACAGGCCGAACTCCCGCACCATCTTGGTGGCCAGTTCGGTGGCCCTGGCCAGGTCGTTGGAGGCACCGGTCGAACCCTGGCCTAGCACCACCAGCTCGCTGGAGCGGCCGCCGAGGAGCACCGACAGCGTGTCTTCGAGGCTGTCTTGGCCGAAGAGGTGGCGTTCCACCAGCGGCAGCTGCTCGGTGGCACCCAGCGACTGGCCGGCAGGCAGGATGGTCACCTTGGCCACCGGGTCGGCGTTGGTCGAGTAGGCGGCGACCAGGGCATGTCCGGCCTCGTGGACCGCCACGGCATGCCGCTCAGCGGGCAGCAAGACGTTCGATCCCTCGCGTCGCCCGAGGATGATCCGGTCGCGGGCCTCTGCGAAGTCGCCGGCGGCGAGCACCTCGCGGCCGGCCCGCACGGCGTTGATGGCCGCCTCGTTCACCAGATTGGCCAGGTCCGCCCCGCTGAACCCCGGCGTCCCCCGTGCCGTCACCTCGAGATCGACACTGTCGTCGAGCCGCTTTCCCCGGCAGTGCACCTTCAAGATGGCGGACCGCTCGGGCTGGGTGGGCAGGGGAATCACCACCTGTCGATCGAACCGTCCGGGCCGCAGCAGGGCGGGGTCGAGGACCTCGGGCCGGTTGGTGGCGGCCAGCACGACCACGCCGGAAGCCGCATCGAACCCGTCCATCTCGGCCAGCAACTGATTCAAGGTCTGCTCACGTTCATCGTTGGAGACGATGGCGTTCATTCCGCCTCGGCGCTGGCCGATGGCGTCGACCTCGTCCAGGAAGATGATGGCCGGTGCTCGCTTTCGGGCCTCTTCGAACAGGTCGCGGACACGCGCCGCCCCAACCCCGACGAACATCTCGACGAAGCTCGACCCGGTCACAGAGAAGAACGGCACCGCCGCCTCGCCGGCGACAGCGCGGGCTAGCAGCGTCTTGCCAGTTCCAGGTGGCCCGACCATGAGGACGCCGCGCGGGGCGATGGCACCGGCCCGCTCGTAGCGACCCGGGTGCTGCAGGAAGTCCACGACCTCGCGGATCTCCTGCTTCGCTCCCTCGTAGCCGGCCACATCGGCGAACGTGGTCTTCGGCCGCTCCTCGTCGAACACCTTGGCCTTGGACTTCCCCACACCGAACGCCCCTTGCATGCCCATTCCTCCGCGCCGCGACAGCCGCCACCAGAAGTAACCGATGAGCAGGAGGGGACCCAGCAGGATCATCCACGACAGGAGTTGGGTCCCGAAGGAGACCCCCGAGGAGACCGCCGTGACGTCCACCTTCGCGGCCTGGAGCTGGTCGAGGAACCCCTCGCCAGCCTGGGGCGGGACCACCGTCGAGTAGCTCTTGCCCGAGGTGAGGGTGCCAGACGCGTTGCCGCTGGACTGGATGCTCACGGTCTTGATCTTCTTGGCCGACACGTCCGCCATGAACTGCGAGTAGGTGAGCGTGGTGCGGGCCGGAGTGGTGGCGACGGGCAGGATCACGAACAGGACCAGACACAGCACGGCGGCCAGCGGCCACAGGGCGTGGCGCCAGCCAGGGGGCTTGTCTGGGGCGACCGGGGTGCTGTTGTCTCCTGGCGGTGGAGCGGTGGCACGGCGCGTCACCGGATGCCTCCGCCCAGGACGCGTCCCACTGCCGGCTCGGACGCGATCGTGGGACTCATCACGGGACTCATGATGCGGTGGTCCCGAGCGACCGGACAGGGCCGAACGTCCCGATGACACCAGATCTACCCGTGGCGGCTGGCCCGTGTGGACAGACACCACGTCGCCCAGGGCCGACCGGACTCGGCAGGGTCATTCGGCCCTGCCCAGCACCAGAGGCCGGTCCTACCATCGGAACCAGATGCACCGTCGCAAACGTTTCGACCGCGCGGGCATCTTGGCGATGAATCGCGGTGCGCCGTTGCACGGCGGGCGGCAGAGCGATGAGGAGGTTGTGATGCGAGCAGTCCGACTGATGGAGTGGAAGTCCGACCCGGTGCTGGTGGAGGTCGACGACCCGGTCCCCGGCCCGGGCCAGGTGGTGGTGCGGATCGGCGGGGCCGGGGCGTGCCACTCCGACCTGCACCTCATGCACGAGTTCGAGCCCGGGCTGCTGCCCTGGGGTCCCCCGTTCACCCTCGGCCATGAGAATGCTGGCTGGGTCCACGCGCTCGGCGCCGGGGTGACCGGGTTCGACGTCGGCCAGCCGGTGGCCATCTACGGACCGTGGGGCTGTGGGCGGTGCCCACGGTGCCTGCTCGGGATGGAGAACTACTGCGAGCAGGTCCAAGACGCCCCGGTCCCGGGCGGTGGTGGCGGGTTGGGGTTCGACGGCGGGATGGCCGACTACATGCTGGTCCCCTCGGCCCGACATCTGGTGCCGCTGCCGGACGGTCTTGACCCGGTGCACGCCGCACCGTTGACCGATGCCGGCCTGACGCCGTACCACGCAGTGCGCCGGTCGTGGCCGAAGCTGGTACCCGGATCGACCGCCGTGGTCATCGGGGTCGGCGGCCTCGGCCACCTGGCCGTCCAGATCCTCAAGGCGACCACTGCCGCCCGAGTCATCGCTGTCGACACCCGGGCCGAGGCCCTCAACCTGGCCGCCAACGAAGGAGCCGACCTGACCGTCGAGCCCGACGAGGGGGCCGTGCCCGTCATCCGCGAGTCGACCGGTGGACGCGGCGCCGACGTGGTCCTCGACTTTGTGGGCTCGGATTCGACGATCGCTCTGGCCGCTGCCGTGAGCCGGTTCCTCGGCGACGTCACCGTGGTGGGGCTCGCCGGGGGCACCTTCGCGTTCACCTTCTTCTCTCTCCCCTATGAGGTATCGGTGCAGACCACGTACTGGGGGTCCCGGCCCGAATTGATCGAGGTGCTCGACCTGGCCGCCCGAGGACTGCTCCGACCCACGATCACCACCTTCCCCCTGGAGGAGGCGCTCCACGCCTACCGCCTGATGGAGTCCGGCTCGTCGCTCGGGCGCCAGGTCATCGTTCCGTCGCCGGGCCCCTGACATGGAGTACGTCCGCTGGTTCGACAAGATCCGACTCGCAGACGCCCCGCTGGTCGGCGGCAAGGGGGCGAACCTCGGCGAGTTGACCGCGGCCGGCCTGCCGGTGCCCCCCGGCTTCGTGGTGACGTCCGTTGCCTATCGCCACGCCATCGACGACGCCGGCATCGGGCCGTCGCTGGCGGGCTTCCTGGCTGGCGTGCAGCCCGACGACCCCACCTCGTTCGCTCGGGCAGCCAACGGAGCCCAGGCCCTGTTGTCATCGATCGGACTGCCCGACGATCTGCGGGCCGCGGTACTCGACGCCTACCACCGACTCGGTGAGAGGGTCATCGTGGCCGTGCGCTCGTCGGGGACCTCGGAGGACTCCGGCGGCACCTCGTTCGCTGGCATGAACGCCACGTTCACCAATGTCACCGGTGACGACCAGATCATCGACGCCCTGCGAGGCTGCTGGGCCTCGATGTACGGGGCGCGGGTCCTCTCGTATCGGCTGAGCCAGGGTCTTCATGATGTGCCGGCGCTGGGTGTGGTGGTGCAGGAGATGGTGCCCTCCGAACGGTCCGGCGTGCTGTTTACCGCCGACCCGTCGACTGGCGCACGCGACCGCATCGTCATCGAGGCCGCCTTCGGCCAGGGCGAGGTGGTGGTGAGCGGGCAGGTGGAGCCGGACACGTATGTCTTGGACAAGGTCGGACCGACCCTGCTCCACGCCCGTATCGGCCACCAGGCGTTCCGCATCGTGCGGGGTGGTGACGGCGCCGACCACACAGAGCAACTCGACGATCAAGAAGGTCGACGGCGGGTGCTGAGCGACGACGAGGTGCTGGGCCTGGCCCGCCTCGGACTCCAGGTGGAGCAGCACTACGGCACGCCCCAGGACGCCGAGTGGGCCATCGCCGCAGGTGTCACCTACCTGGTCCAGTCCCGCCCCATCACGACACTGGCCGAACCGTGCTCGCCACCTCCTGGCGAGGCAAACGAGTCAGGGGCGCCTGCACCGGATGGACCCACCGAGAGCCGCACGCTGGTCCGAGGCCTGGCGGCGTCGCCGGGCCGGGTGACCGGCGCCGTGCGGGTGTTGCAGTCCATCGAAGAAGCCGACCGCCTGCAGACCGGCGAGATCCTGGTCGCTCCGATGACCAGTCCGGACTGGGTGCCCGCCATGCGCCGGGCCGCCGCCCTGGTCACCGACGGCGGGGGCATGACCTGCCACGCGGCCATCGTGGCTCGCGAGCTCGGTCTGCCGTGCATCGTCGGCGCCCGAGACGCAACCTCGGTGCTGCGCGACGGGGAGCTCGTGACCGTCGATGGAGGGGCGGGTGTCGTCCTCGAGGGACGGGTTGCGTCCACGTCCCCGACACTAGCCACGACCCTTGCTGCTGCAGCGGCTGCGCCAGGCGGTTCCGGACCAGCACCGCTCCCTCTGGCCACGAAGCTCTACGTCAACCTGGCATTCGCCGAACATGCCGAGGAGGTGGCCGACCTCGACGTCGACGGCGTCGGCCTGCTGCGGGCCGAGTTCATGGTGACCGATGCCCTCGGCGGGGTCCACCCGAGGGTCCTCATGGAACAAGGCGACGCGTCCGTATTCGTGGACGCCATGTCGTCTTCATTACTGCGTATCGCTACCGCCTTCGCCCCGAGACCAGTCGTCTACCGCAGCATCGACTTCCGCTCGAACGAGTTCTCGGCCCTGCAAGGCGGCGACCGGTTCGAGCCGGTGGAGAACAACCCGATGATCGGCTACCGGGGTTGTTACCGCTACGTCCGAGAACCCGATCTGTTCGAGCTCGAGCTCGAGGTGCTGGCCCGGGTGCTCGAGCAGACCGACAACCTCGTGCTGATGATCCCGTTCGTGCGCACAGCGTGGGAGCTCGAGAAGTGCCTGGCGATGGTCCGGCACGGACCGGTCGCCGGGGAGATCCCGGTGTGGGTGATGGCCGAAGTGCCCTCGGTCGCGTATCGGATCCCCGAGTATGCGGACATGGGAGTGACGGGCGCGTCGATCGGGAGCAACGACCTGACCCAGCTGATGCTGGGGGTCGACCGGGACAGCCAGGTCTGTGCAGAGCTCTTCGACGAGTCCGACGCCGCGGTGCTCGATGCCATCGCCCGAATCATCGGGGCCTGTCACGCGTCCGGCATCACGTC
>CAININ010000110.1 GCA_903849265.1 uncultured Acidimicrobiaceae bacterium | reverse complement strand
TACGCTCGAGCGGTAGTACGCCAGCTCGGCCAGTGATTCGCGGATGTCGTCCAAGGCCCGGTGCCCGCCGGACTTGCGGGGTGCCGCGGCCATGGCTGCGGGATACCACCGGCTGGCCAGCTCTTTGATGGTCGAGACGTCGATCGAGCGGTAGTGGAGGTACTCCTCGATGTCAGGGAGGTAGGCGGCAAGGAACCGGCGGTCGGTTCCGATGGAGTTGCCGGCGAGGGGAACGGTGCGGGGCTTGGGGATGTGGGCGCGGATGAACTCGAGGGTGATCCGACCCGCCTCTTCCAAGGTGAGCTCCGAGGCGATGATCTCGTCGAGCAGGCCGCTCGATGTGTGCATGTCGTGGACGAAGGGGTCCATCTCGGCCAACTGCTCCTTGGTGGCGCTGATCACCAGGTCGGGTCCCTCGGCCACCACGACGAGGTCGTCGTCGGTGATCAAGGTGGCGATCTCCACGATGACGTGGCGGTTCGCCTCGAGGCCCGTCATCTCCAGATCCATCCATACCAGCACGTGGTCACGCTATCGGGTCAGGGGCTCAGGTCCAAGATGGCGATGGCGCAGAGTCCGGCGCGGCCAAAGAATCCGCCAGAGGACGGCAAGGCGGGCGCCGCCAGTGGAGTCGGCGCGCCCTGTCTGCGGGCGGTAGCGTCCTTCGAGATGAGCGGAACGACTCGATGACCCCGGACGGGGGAGGAACGGGGGACGGCGTGGCACGCGTGGGAACCCTGACCGTGCAGGTCGTCCGGCTCGACCGCGACCTGCCGCTGCCTGGCTATGCCCATGTCGGGGACGCCGGAGCGGATCTGGTGGCCCGGATCGAGGTCCTGCTCGAGCCCAACGGTGGCCGGGCCATGGTTCCGACGGGTATCGCCCTGGCCCTGCCCGAGGGCTACGCCGGTTTCGTGCAGCCCCGCAGCGGCCTGGCCCTGCGCCACGGCGTGACGTGCCTGAACACCCCAGGCCTGATCGACTCTGGCTACCGCGACGAACTGGCCGTGCTGCTGGTGAACACCGACCCCGAAGTCCCCTATCGGGTGCAGCGGGGCGACCGGATCGCGCAACTGGTGGTCCAGCGGGTCGAGTCGGTGGACTTCGTCGAGGTCGAGACCCTTGCCGGCAGCGAGCGGGGCCTGGGCGGCTTCGGATCGACGGGGCGCTGACTATGGCACGGCTCACCGGTCTCGACGGGGCGTTCCTGGCCCTGGAGTCGCCCACTACCCACCTGCACATCATGGGCACGATGGTGCTCGACCCGTCGGGGGTCCCTGGCGGGCTCACCTTTCGGCGAATCCGGTCGCTCCTGGCCGAGCGGGTCCCGCTCGTCCCTCCGTTCCGTCAACGGATGGTGGAGGTCCCCTTCGGACTCAGTCATCCGACGCTGGTCGACGATCCCGAGTTCGACCTCCGGTACCACGTCCGTCGGATCAGTATCCCGGCACCTGGTGGGACGACCGAGCTCACCGAACTGGTGGCCGACATCGCATCCCGGCCGCTCGATCGCTCGCGGCCCTTGTGGGAGTTCCACGTGGTGGAGGGTCTGGCCGACGGCCACATCGCCATCGTCTCCAAGGTGCACCACGCCATCATCGACGGCGTGTCGGGGGCTGAGGTCCTGGCTGCGTTCTTCGACCTGTCGCCTGATCCGACGCCCCGGGCGCTGTTCGGTGGCGATCCATCGGGTCGGCGACCGCCGCTCGGTCGACCAACTCGAACCGACCCGTCCAAATCACAGGTGGGAGGAACCGACGAGGATGCGGAAGATGCGGAGGGCGCCACTGTGGGATGGACGCCCGATGCCCTGCCCGGTGAGCTCGACCAGATCCGCAGCGTGCTCGGCGGCCTGCCCGGCCAGATCGATGCAGTGGCTCGGACCATCGCTCGGACGGTCGAGACGGCACGGACGCTGACCGCCCGAAGCAGAGCGTTGGAGGGGACGGCGCCACCAGCGCCGTTCCAGGCCCCGCAGACCTCGATCAACGGTGCCATCTCGGCCCACCGCAGGGTGTCGTTCGCCGACCTGCCCCTCGCCGACGTCCGGCGCGTCGCCGCTGTCCTCGGGGGAACCCTGAACGACATCGTGCTGGCGACCGCCGCCGGCGCATTGCGGACGTTCTTCGCCGGGCGCGGCGAGGAGCCCGACAGCTCGTTGGTCGCACTGGTCCCGGTGTCGGTGCGCACCGACGAGGAGCAGGGCGCCCTGGGCAACCGGGTGTCGGCCATGCTGGTCTCGTTGGCGACCGGCGTCGAGGATCCGGTGGCCCGGTTGGGGCAGATCCGCGAGGGGATGCGGGCGGCCAAGGACCAGAGCCGATCCGTCGGTCCCGACCTCTACTCGGCATGGGCCGAGTCGGCGTTCCCAGCGGTTGCCACCCGGCTGTCGCGGTTGGTGACCAATCTGCGCCTCTTCGACCACGTGGCGCCGCTGTTCAACGTGGTGGTGTCCAACGTGCCCGGCCCCGACGTGCCGGTCTACATGGCAGGCGCCAAGTTGACCTCGCTCCATCCGATCGGTCCGATCGTGGAGGGGGTCGGGGTGAACATCACCGTGTTCTCCTATGTGGATTCGGTGCATGTCGGGATCCAGGCGTGCTGGGACCTGGTGCCCGATGTGGACGTGCTGGGTCGAGCGATGGAGGACGCACTGGCGGAACTCGTGGTGGAGGCCGACCGCCGGGACCGTCCGGTGCCGTGGTGGCACGCCGAACTGCCGGCCTGATCTGCATCGCCTGCTCGCAGCGGTGCAGGACCCGGGGGAGGGCCCGATTTTCGGATCCCAGGTGTCCAACTGCTAGGGTGGCCTCCTTACGCGGACGTGGCTCAGCTGGTAGAGCACAACCTTGCCAAGGTTGGGGTCGCGGGTTCGAATCCCGTCGTCCGCTCTCAAGGAATGTGTAGGTCAGGGGGCCCCTAGGGGCCCCCTTTCTTGTTCTGGCGATGTGACACGAGCACCTGTCACGCATCCGCCCCTGCGGGCGGACCTCAGGACCGACGTCGTCACGTCAGGTCGGGATCTGCAAGATGTGGAAGACCACGAATGCCGGCCACACGATCGCCTTCATGAACGCCAGGACGACGAGCCAGAAGGTTCCCGAATGGGTGTGGAGGTAGTAGCAGAGGGCCCCGATGAAGCCCAGGAACCAGATGCCGCTGGCTCCACTGTTGTTCACGACCTTCTTCTTCGTGCCTTCCGTGCTGTTTGCTGCCATCATCTCGTCCCTCCAGCGCTGGACCACGGTGTGTCGACCTTGGATCGGCGACTGACGATGATGAACGGCAAGGTGATCAACAGGACCGCCGCGATCAGGAGGATCGCTCCGACGGCAAGGAACACCGCACTGATCCATCCGAGTGCCGGGATGGTCGCTCCTACATCTGCAACTACGGAAAGACCGCTCGACCCGTCGGGCCGCATCGCCACCACCGTCCAGTCGCCCGCAGTCGGCTTCCAAGTGATCGATCGGGTGCCGGTGCCATACGCAGACCGCACCCATGAAGGCAGTGCTGTTGGCGGCACGATGGGAGCGGCTCCGAAATGTCGGTCGTAGGTGGGAGCACCGCCGACCCACGAGACGACGGTTACATGGGCGACGCTGGCGAGGTAACGGTTCACCGTGCCGCTCGGGCCGATTCCGATGAACACGGGTTGCGTCGGATTGCTGGCGGTGGCGCGAACTCGGACCGTGCCCAGAATCGAGGAAAGCGTCCCGTCCGCAGGTCTTCCAAGGTTGATCCGATCAGAAGTGATCGCATAGGTCGACGTGGCAAACGTCTGCGAGGGTGATGTCAGGAATCCGGATGCATCGCGCTCGGAATGGTCCAACCACACGATGCCACCGCCTACTCCGAGTGTTCCGACCGACAGCAAGCCCAGGACCGAACCCAGACACAGCGCGACGATGGTGCCGGCCGTCCAAGCCGACTTCTTTACCGGAGCAGTTGCACTCGGTGGAACCGCCCCGTAGTCAGCAGTTGGAGGGATCCAGGTCGGGGGGGCCCAGGCCGGGGCGACCGGAAGGGGGCCGGTGACGGTCGGGGCGTCCGCGTTGCCATCGACCCCGCCGTCGACCCCGCCGTCGACCCCGGCGTCGACCCCGCCGTCGACCCCGGCGTCCCCCTCGGTTCCGCCCATGTCGAGCCGGAAGGGCGGATAGGTATCGGTCATGAGCGCGGCGTAGGCGACGACTCGAACAACCCATCGGTTCAACCCGAGCACGAGTTCGAAGAGCGATGGAGGGTAGCGGCCGGTGAACGCCAAGACGACGGCGGCGATCACCACCAACAACCCGACGAGGCCTCCCGAATCCCACGTCGTGCCCCTGTTGTCGCCCGACCAGGCCGTTGCCGCCCCGCCGACGAAGATGCCGACG